>CALKIP010000158.1 GCA_937995995.1 uncultured bacterium | reverse complement strand
CACGGGGTGAGGACGGGGATTTCGCCGCGAAGGTCGCGGCGATCGAGGCGGCGGACCGACTGATCCCACAGATCGAGGCGCTCGAGCCGGACGTGCTCATCGTGACGGGCGATCACTCGACGCCGTCGCGCCTGCGGGCCCATTCCTGGCATCCGGTGCCCTTGCTGATCTCCTCGCCCTGGTGCCGCCCGGTCGAGGTGGACGGCTTCGGGGAGCGCGACTGCCTGCGGGGCGAGCTCGGGATCGTACCGGCCGCCTCACTGATGTCTCTCGCACTCGCGCACGCGGGGCGGCTCGCCAAATTCGGGGCATAGCATGGCCGACGTCGAGACGATTTTGCAGCAGGCGCTGGAGCTGGGTGAAGAGGGGCGCTGGGAGGAGATGGCGACGGTGCTCTCCGAGGCGCTCCAGGAAGAGCCGGATGACCCGTACCTGCTCGGCTGGCTCGGTGTGGCCGAGCAGGAGCTCGGCAACGACGGCGCCGCGTACGACCATTTCAGGCGCTGTCTGGACCAGGACCCACTCGATCCGAACCTCCTCGCCCTGGCCGGCTCGGGGCTGGCCGCGTTCGACGCCCCCGAGGCGGAAACGGCGCTTCGGGCGGCCGCGCTGCGCGGTCCGGATGTACCCGCGGCGCGCCTGCAGTACGGCGCCTATCTGGCCCGGGCCGGCATCTTCGAGGAGGCGCTCGAGCACCTGCGCGCCGCCGCCGAGCTCGAGCCGGACGATCCGACCGTCCATGGCGAGCTGGGCACGGCGCTCGCGTTGAAGGGCGACCTCGAGGCGGCGACGCGGGAGTTCGAGACCGCGCTCGAACTGGCCCCCGACGATGCCTGGACTCGCGTGATCACGGGGCTGATCTACGCCGAACTGGGTGACCTCGAGGAGGCGGCCGAAACGCTGATCCAGGCGGCAGAGGAGCTGGAGGGCGACGCGGAGGCCCACATTCTCGCCGGCCTCGCCGCGGCGGCGGTCGGCTGGGACGATGCGGCACAGGATGCGCTCGCGCGTGCGGAGTACAGCGTGGAGGGCACCGATGTCGCACTCCTCGAGGAGGCCGAGGCGCGCGTCCTCTCCGGGCAGAAGGCGGCGCGCACCCTGCTGCTGGAGACCGTGGGGCCATCGGCGCTCCGCGAGAGACTCTCCCAGCCCCTGTAGCGGAATGCAACTGAATCTGCCCTACGAATCGTTCACGCTCGACAACGGACTCCAGCTCCTCGTGCACGAGGACCGCACGACGCCGATCGTGGCCGTGAACCTCTGGTACCGGGTCGGCTCGAAGGACGAGCGCCCGGGGCGGACGGGGTTCGCCCACCTCTTCGAGCACCTCATGTTCGAGGGCTCGGCCCACGCGGCGAAGGGTGCGTTCGACGAGCTGCTGGAGGCGGCGGGCGGGTACAACAACGGCTCCACGACGACGGATCGCACCAACTACTACGAGACAGTGCCGACCTCCGCGCTCGAGCTGGCGCTCTGGCTCGAGGCCGACCGCATGGGCTGGCTGCTCCCGGCGATGACTCAGGAAAAGCTGGATGGGCAGCGCGACGTCGTAAAGAACGAGCGCCGCCAGAGCTACGAGAACCGCCCCTACGGCCTCGCCTACGAGACGATCCTCGCGGCGCTCTACCCGCCGGACCACCCGTACCACTGGCCAGTCATCGGCTCGATGGAGGACCTGGACGCCGCGAGCCTCGAGGACGTCGAGCGGTTCTTCCGCACCTACTACGCGCCGAACAACGCTTCGCTCGCGATCGCCGGAGCGGTCGACGCCGCCACGGTGCGGCGCATGGTCGAGCGTTACTTCGGCGATATCCCGGGCGGCGCGGACGTCCCGCACGTAGCCGCGGCGTCCGGATCCATCCCCGAGGACCGGGCGCTCGTCCTGGAAGACGATGTCGAGCTGCCGCGGCTCTACATGGCGTGGCACTCGCCCGCCTTCTTCGACGAGGGAGATGCCGCCCTCGACTTCGTCGCTTCGGTCCTGGCCGACGGCAAGCCGTCGCGGCTGCACTGCTCGCTCATCTACGAGCGGCGCATTGCGCAGGACGTGCAGGCGTTCCAGAACAGCGGGATGCTGGGCTCGAGCTTCTTCGTCGTGGTCACGGGCCGCCAGGGAATCTCGCTCGCGGAGCTGGAGCAGGGCGTGCGTCGCGAACTCGAAGCCATCGTGACGCGTGGCATCGAGGAGCGCGAACTGGAGCGCGTTCGCAACCAGATCGAGACCGACTTCGTCGATGGGCTGCAGAACGTGCTCAACCGGGCCGATCGGCTGAACCTCTACGCGTACTACACGGGGGATCCCGGCTACGTGGGCGAGGATCTGGAGCGGTACCGCCGGCTGCGGAGCGCGGACGTGGTCGACGCCGCGAGGCGCTACCTGCTGGAGGCACCGAGCGTGGTGCTGAGCGTCGTGCCGAAGGGCCGGCGCGACCTGGCCGCGCGGGAGGCGGCGTGAGCGCGATGGACAGCACCTTCGACCGCACCGCTCCACCACCCGTCGGCCCCGCGCCGACGGTCGAACTGCCCCGGGTCATACGGCACCGCCTCTCGAACGGGCTCGATGTCGTCCTCGTCGAGAAGCACGACCTGCCGGTCGTCGATCTGCGTGTGGTCGTCCGCACCGGCGCCGCGGCGGACCTGCCGGTCCGGGCCGGCAGGGCGAGCCTCACCGCCGACATGCTGGACGAGGGCACGCGCGGCTACGACGCCCTGACGCTGGCCGACGCCATCGACCACCTCGGCGCCGAACTCGACACCTCCGTCTCGTGGGACGCGAGCCTTGCCTCGCTGCACGTACTCCGTCCGCGCCTCGAGCCCGCGCTCGAGCTCCTGGCCGAGGTCCTGGTGCACCCCACCTTTCCGGAGAACGAACTGGAGCGCGTGCGTGCCGAGCGTCTGGCCGGCTTCATGCGACGTCTCCAGGAGCCGCGTTTCCTCGCGCTCAAGACCTTCTCCTCGGAGCTCTACGGCACCGAGCACCCCTACGGCGCCCCGGTCTCGGGCACGAAGGAGAGCATTGAAAGTCTCGACCGCGAAGCGCTCGTCGCGTTCTATCGCGAGCACTACCGGCCGGACAACGCCTTCCTCGTGGTCGTGGGCGACGTCGAGCCGAAGTCCCTCTTCACACTCCTCGAGCGCACACTCGAGGAGTGGACGCCGGCGCCCGGCGCGGCGGTCACGCTGCCGGAGCCGCCGCCCGCAGAGCCGACCACCATCTACCTGGTCGACAAGCCCGGCGCCCCGCAGTCGGAGATCCGTATCGGTCACCCGTCGGTGCCCCGGTCGACGCCGGACTACTTCCCGCTCCTGGTCCTGAACACCATGCTGGGCGGCTCGTTCACCAGCCGGCTGAACCTGCGGCTGCGCGAGGAGCGTGGCTACACCTACGGCGCGAGGAGCGGCTTCGACTTCCGCCGGGGACCGGGGCCGTTCGTGGCCGCATCCTCCGTCTTCACCGGCGCGACCGACAGCGCACTCGCGATCTTCCTCGAGGAGATCCACCGAATCCGCGATGAGCCGGCGCCCGAGCCCGAGATCGAGCGCGCACGGGGCTATCTGGCGTTCGGGCTGCCGCGCCGCTTCGAGACGACGGTCGACATCGCGCGCACTCTGAGCGAGATCGAGCTCTACGGCCTCGGTGACGACTACCTCGCCCGCTTCGTCGAGCGCATCCGCGCCGTGAGCGTGGAGGATGTGCAGCGCGCGGCGCAGCGGCACCTCGACCCCGATCACATGGGGCTCGTCGTCGTCGGTGACCGTGCAGAGGTCGAGGAGCCGCTGCGACGGCTCGGGCTGGGACCGGTGGTGGTGAAGTAGGCGGCGCGCGACGCTCGGCCCGGAACGATGATTGCACGACGCCGGGCGCACAATTTTCCGGGAGGGGTGGAGCAGCGTGGTTCAGATACCGTTCGAGCAGTACCGGCTGGACAACGGGCTCAGGGTGGTGCTGTCCCGAGACCCCTCCGTGCCCGTCGTCGCGATCAATCTGTGGTACGCCGTCGGCTCGAAGAACGAGCGGCCGGGGCGCACCGGTTTCGCCCACCTCTTCGAGCACATGATGTTCCAGGGCTCGAAGCACGTGCCCGAAAGCGCGCACTTCGCACTCATCGAACAGGCGGGCGGCTCGCTCAACGGCTCGACCTGGCTGGACCGGACCAACTACTTCGAGACGCTCCCCGCGCACTACCTGGAGCTGGGGCTCTGGCTCGAATCCGACCGCATGGGCTGGCTGCTTCCCGCCATGACGCAGGAAAAGCTCGACAACCAGCGCGACGTCGTAAAGAACGAGCGGCGCTGGAGGGTCGACAACCAGCCTTACGGTGACTGGGACGAGCGCCTCCAGGCGATGGTCTTCCCTCCGGACCACCCGTACCACCACTCGGTCATCGGCTCGATGGAGGACCTGGACGCCGCGAGCCTCGAGGACGTCGAGCAGTTCTTCCGCACCTACTACGCGCCGAACAACGCGGTGCTCACGATCTGCGGCGAGTTCGACCCCGATCACGCCCGTGAGCGGATCGAGGCCTACTTCGGCGAGATCCCCGAGGGGCCGCCGGTCCCGGATCTGCCCGGCCGCGTCGATATCCCGCCGACACTCGGCGGCGAGGTGCGCGAGGTGGTCGAACAGGACATCTCGCTCCCGCGTCATTACCTGGCGTACCGGATCCCGCCCTACGGCCACGAGGACTTCTACCCGGCCGCCGTCGCGTCGTACATCCTGGCGTGGGGAAGGGCCTCGCTCCTCTACCGGCGCCTGGTGCGCGAGCGGCGGCTGGCCCAGGACGTCGTCGCCTACGCCTTCCCGGTCGTGGCCGGCTCGGCAATGCTCGTGCTCTGGGCCACGGCGCGACCCGGCGTCGAGACCGACCGCCTCGAGGCCGCGCTCTTCGAGGAGATCGCCTCGCTCGCCCAGGTCGAGGACACCGAGGTCGAGCGCGCCATCAACCTGCTCGAGGCCAGGCGCCTGATCGAGCTCCAGCGAGTCGACGAGCGCGCAGACCAGCTCTCGATGTACACCACGCTCTTCGACGACCCCGGTCGAATCAACACCGAACTGGACCGGCTCAAGGCGGTCACCACCGCCGACGTGCGCCGCTTCGCCGAGCGTTTTCTCGGCGCGGACAACCGGGCCACGCTCCTTTATGTCCCGCGGCAAGGAGGTGCGAAGTGAGCACCGTGAAGCGCGACCAGCCGCCGGCGCCGGGGCCGATACGGCCCATGGAGTTCCCGAAGATCGAGCGCCACCGCCTGGACAACGACATGGCCGTCCTCGTCGCCTCGCACGGCGATTTGCCGGTCGTCACCGTCGAGCTCGTGGTCGACGCCGGCGCGGCAGGCGACCCCGCGCGCAAGGCCGGGCTCGCGCACCTGACGACCAATGCCCTCGAGGCCGGCACCAAAAGTCGCGACGCCGATCGCCTGGCCCGCGACCTCGAGCACCTCGGCGTCGAGCTCGAGTCCGCCGCCTCCTGGGACGCCGCCTTCGTACGCATCACCGTCCCGCGCGAGCGCCTCGAGCCCGCACTCGACCTCTTCGCCGAGATCGTGCGCCGACCTTCCTTCGATGCCGAGGAGGTCGAGCGGCTGCGTGACGAGCAGCTCGCCACGATCCTCCAGCGCGCCAAGGAGCCGCGCGCACTGGCCAACGACATGGCCGCACACTTCATCTTCGCCGAGGACGTCCCCTACGCCCGGCCGTTGATCGGGACCACCGCCTCCGTGCAGGGGCTGACCCCGGACGACGTCCAGGCGTTCTACCGGACGCACTTCCTGCCGAACGCGTCGTCGCTCCTCTTCGTGGGCGACATCGACGCCGGCACCGCCCGTGAACTCGCCGACCGCCACTTCGGCGACTGGCCGGCCGGCCAGCCGGTGACCGCCGAGTTCGAGGTCGTGCCAGGCATCGAGACGCGTACCGTCTTCGTCGTCGATCGACCGGGTTCCGTCCAGTCCGAGATCCGGATCGGCGACGTCGGCGTCGCGCGCCACCACGAGGACTATTTCCCGCTCCTCGTCATGAACACCATCCTCGGTGGCGCCTTCACCAGCCGGCTCAACATGAGCCTGCGCGAACGCCACGGCTTCACCTACGGCGCGAGGAGCGGCTTCGCCTTCCGACGGCGGCCGGGGCCGTTCATCGTCCAGGCCGCCGTCGCCACAGAGGTCACCGCCCGTGCCGTCGAGGAGGCGCTCAAGGAGTTGGAGTCGCTGCGGCAGGACGGCGCCACCGGGGAGGAGGTCGCCGCCGCACGCGACTACCTGCGCGGCATCCTCCCCCTCGAGCTCCAGACCACCGATCAGCTCGCTTCCCGCCTGGCCGACCTCGTCGTCTTCGAGCTACCCGACGACTACTTCCAGCAGTACCGCGAGCGGATCGGCGCCGTCTCGCCCGAGGAGGTGCACCGCGTCGCGCGCGAGCACCTCCGCAGCGACCGCCTCGCCGTCGTCGTCGTGGGCGACGCCGAGAAGGTCGCATCCGACCTCGAATCCCTCGACATCGGCCCCGTCGTGATTCGTCAATCTGATTGAGGGGCTTGAACTTACAGTGATTGTGCGCGATCTTGGTCACGTGGCGCATGCCCGGGACCGGGATCGCGCGCGGCCTCGTGTACACCTCGCAATGGATGGTTCCATGGAGGACCAGCACAAACCCGTGACCGCGGCGGCGTTCGCCGTCCACCCCGATCCCGTCGATGTGAATGGGGG
Organism: uncultured bacterium; assembly: GCA_937995995.1. Lineage (GTDB taxonomy): Bacteria > Gemmatimonadota > Gemmatimonadetes > Longimicrobiales > RSA9 > CALBZE01. The sequence continues at coordinate 116 of CALKIP010000158.1, read as the reverse complement.
GACCGAGCCGGGCCGTGTCTCGAGCCGGCTCGTGCACGACGGGCGCGTCGTGCACCTCTCCATCGCTACCGCGCGCTTCCCCGATGGCACGGTCGGCCAGCTCGCGATGGTCGGCC
>CALKIP010000157.1 GCA_937995995.1 uncultured bacterium | reverse complement strand
TAGACATCCTCCGGCACGCCGCGCGGGTCCAGGAGCGCCTCGCCCGTGTACTCGTCGATGCACGCGGCGCAGCGGCATTGGAGCCGAAGGTAGCGCGGCTCGTACTCGGAAGCGTGGCCGTCCGACCACTCGATGCGCAGTCGCGTGCCGTCTTCCGTGGGTGCGATGTTGCGGGGATCGGTGCTCGCGCTCAAGATTCCTCCAGCGTCCACAGGGTCCGTGCGGCCTCGAGTCGAGACGGCCGGGCGTCGAGTGGGTTCGACCGGCGTCGGTCGCATGGTCCCGTTCGTCCATCCACCCGTAGCACCGACCCAAGCTCGAAATCGGGCCGCTCCTCCGGCATGCGAATACCCGCGGCGCACGCGCGCGTTCACGCCGCGCCGGAAATCGCATGGCTGGAGCCACGAACCCCTCGTACTCAATCATCCGAGGAAAGACATGTTGCACGGAAGACTCGCCACGCCGCTCCTGGTCGCGCTCCTCGCCGCCGCCTGTGCCACCCCCTCGGCCAGGCCGCCGGTGCCGGCGCCCGCGCCCACGCCCGTCGTCAGGATGCCCGAGGAGGTCCGGGCGCTGTGGGTCGTGCGCTTCACGCTCGCGCACCCGGACAGCGTGCGCGCCATGGTCCAGCGCGCCGACGAGGCCGGCTTCAACACGCTGATCGTCCAGGTCCGTGGCCGTGGAGATGCGTTCTACGACGGCACGTGGGAACCGCGCGCCGACGCACTCGCCGACCAGCCCGCCGACTTCGATCCGCTCGAGCTGGTCATCGAGGAAGCACACCGCCGAGGGATCGCCGTCCACGCGTGGGTGAACACGCACCTGATCGCGAACATGGACCAGCTCCCCAAGGCGGAGGACCACATCGTCTACCGCCGGCCGGACCTCGTCGCCGTACCGCAGCCGCTGGCCCGCGAACTCTATGACGCGGACCCGTTCGCGCCGGGCTACGTCGACAGGATCCTCGAATACGCGCGGAACAACCGCAGCCACATCGAAGGGCTGTACACGATCCCGTCGTCACCCGAAGTCAAGGAGCACGTCTATTCGATCTGGATGGACGTTCTGGAGCGCTATGACGTGGACGGCATCCACTTCGACTACGTTCGCTACCCCGCGCCGGATCACGACTACTCGCGCACGGCGCTCGACCGCTTCCGTCGCTGGCTCGAGCCACAACTCGACGACGCGGTGCGCGAGCGCTTCTCCGCGCTGGCCGACGCCGACCCACTGGCGTACACCGACTCCTTTCCGGAGGAGTGGGACCGTTTCCGCCGTGCTCAGATCACCGACCTGGTCGAGAGGATCTACCACGGCGTGAAGCAGCGCAAGCCGGATGTGCTGGTGAGCGCGGCCGTCTTCGCCAACTCGGAGGATGCCTACACCCGCCGCTACCAGGATTGGCGCGAGTGGCTGCGCCGCGGCATCCTCGACATCGCCGCGCCGATGGCGTACTCCGTCGAGACGTCCGTCTTCGAGGAGCAGATCCGGACCGCAGTCGAGACCGCAGGCGGCGAGCGCGTCTGGGCCGGGATCGGCTCGTGGCGCAACACTGTGGACGGCACCGTCGAGAAGATCGAGGTGGCTCGCGACCTCGACGCCGCAGGGATCGTCCTCTTCTCCTACGATGCCGCCGTACGCCCGAGCGAGACGAATCCGGACGGCGACTTCCTCCTTCGCGTACGCGACCGCGCCTTCCGTGGCGCGCTGACGTCGACCGAACAATGATGGATACACTCGACGCTTCCGCCGCAGTGCGAGCCGGCGCCGCCCGCACCTTCCCGGATCTACGATTCGCCGGGCGTGCCCTGTCCGTCGCACTCCTCCCTGCGCTCGCCGCCTGCGCCACGACGCGCACGGCGCCGACCTCACTCGAGCCGCAGATCGTCGCCCACGAGGAGTGGGAAGCGACGCCGCCTCTCGGCCACGTGGCCGATGCCACGCGTCGCAATCTCGCCCCGGGCGACACGCTTCGCTTCAAGGATCTGACGATCACGCTGCTCGAGCTCGCGCTGGAGCCGGCGGGCGGCGAGGCCGCATCCGAGCGTGGACGCGCGGTGCTCCTGCTGGAGCGGCCCGGCGAGCGGAGCCGCGAGGTGGTGCGCGGCGGAGAGGCGTTCAACTGGGGAGGATTCCACATCGCCGTGCTGGCGGCACGCGCGGCGCCCGGACAGCTCGGCAGCGGACTCGTCGAATTCGAGGTGGGCACGCTGGAGTCGCTGCCACCGCACATTGCCGATGCGACCATAGCCGGCGACGCATCGTACCGCCTGCGGGTCCCCCACGATATCGACAGGATCACGCTACACCACAGCGGCAGCCCCGAGCCGCTTCGCCCCGAGGACGATCCGGTCGAGAAGCTGCGCGGGCTGCAGTCGTGGGGCGCGTCGGCGCGCAACTGGTGGGACGTGCCGTACCACTTCCTGATCGACCTGGACGGCACGATCTACGAGGGCCGCGACCACCGCTACATGGGGGAGACCAACACCCGTTACAACCCGCGCGGCCACCTGCTGATCACGGTGATCGGCAACTACAACATCCAGGAGGCCACGCCGGCGCAGCTCGAGGCGATCGAGTCGCTCATGGCGTGGGCCGCGGTCGAGTTCGACGTCCCCCTCGACCGCATTTACGGCCACGGCGACCACGCGGACACATCGTGTCCGGGGACGCACCTGGGGAAGTACCTGGAGGATGGAAGTTTGGTGGAGGGGGTGCGGGAACGGCTGCGCGCCCTCGGCCACACGGTACCAGTCACGGCGGTGGGTCGCTAGCCGACCGCTGCCTGACGCGAAACGACCGGCCCCGATTTTTCGGGACCGGCCGTTTGCACTACCGCGGCGATCGCTGGATCATCGCGGTGTCGCCAGAAGGCGATCAGTAGTTCGGGTTCCCCTCGAGCTCGCTGAGCGGAACCGGCCAGCAGGTCTGATCACCGTACGTCTCGCCCGTCGTGGTGCCCGGATACTCTCCGGTCTGCCACAGGTTGTCCGTCCGGTTCGGGTACAGGCGGTCGTAGCGGCGCATGTCGCCGAGACGGTGGCCGTCGGCGAAGAAGTCGATCGACCGCTCCGTACGCAGTGCGGCCATGTACTCCTCCTCCGTCACCCCGGCGTCCAGCGGAGCCTTGCCACCGATGGCCCGACGCTCGTTGAGGAAGGCGAGGTTATCCGGCGTCAGCCCCTCGGCCTCCGCCACGATGTAGCGGGCCTCGAGAGCGGACGCGATCCGCACCCACGCGGACTTCGTGATCTCCGCGCCTTCCTCCGTCCCGTCGTACGTGCTGTAGGACGAAGGTGAGTTCGGCACGAGCGGCCCGCCGATCCCGGTGTCTTCGGCGTCCATCACGGTCTTCTGAACCAGCGGGATGCGCGGATCCTGAATGCTGTCGAAGGGCGTGAGCTTCACCGACAGCCAGCGGTTCCCGCCGCCGGACTCCGTGGCAATGGCCGCCCACATCGGAAGGTTGAAGGTGTTCTCGAGGAACGTCGCCCAGAACTTGAAGCCCTCGTCGTCAGGCGAGGCGTACTCGGCCGCGACAGGCTCGGCGTAGGCGATCGCCGCCTCGAAGTCACCCGCATTCAGCGCAGCACGCGCCGCACCGACGCGAGCGAACGCGAGGATCGAGTCGGCGCCGGCCACGAGCGTCTCGTTTTCGGCGGCCTCGGCACGCGCCCTCGCGGCGGTCGCGACCTGGATCGCCTCGTCGAAGCGAGGCAGCGCCATGTCGAAGACCTCTTCCGGCGAGTGGCCCGTGCCCATGTTGATCGGAACCTCGCACAGCTGCTCGCCCATGAAGTTGTACGTGTGCCCGCCGTACGCCAGCACGCGGGCCAGGCGCAGGTCCGAGTCCGCCGAGTCGGCGAGGATCGCCTTCAGGCGCGTCGAAACACTGTCCGACATGAAGCGCGCCCGGTGCATCGTGTTCCAGACGTAGATCACATACGTCCCGTTCGACGTCCCGACACGTCGGAGATCGATGTCGTGGTTTTCGAAGTAGACGTGATGGTTGCGGAACTCGTCAGTAAACGCCGAGCTGTACATCGACGTGTAGGCGAAGGTGTTCTGGAACTCGCCCACCACGCCGTTGACCATCAGTTCGATGTAGGCCGGGTCGTTCAGCTCGTCAGGCTCGATCGCCCCAGGGTTGTCCACCGAAAGCAGATCACTGCAGCCCGCGAGCGTACCGGCCGCGAGGGCCAGCACCGCCACGCGGCTCCGGAGTCTATTGTTGGATCGCATCGAGATCATTCCTGTCAGAAGCTGAGATTGACCGACATCGACATACGCCGGATCATCGGCACCGAGTAGACGTCCGCGCGGACGAACGCGCGGTTGCCGTAGCCGTTCACCTCCGGATCGATCCCGGAGTAGTCGCTCCACAGCGCCAGGTTGTGCCCGGCGAGCGTGAGGCTCGCGGCATCGACCCCGAAGCGAGAGGAGAGCTCGGTGGGCAGGCTGTACGTCAGCGACAGGTCACGCAGCTTGATGAACGCGCCATCCTCCAGGTAGGCCGACGGCACCTGGCGCCAGACGTAGACCTCGGGGTTGAGGACCTCGCCCGTCACCGGGTCGACATTGTTCGGGTCGGCCATCCGCGTGCAGTTGTCCTGGAAGCGGCAGCGGTTGTACGACTTGTAATTGAAGACCTTGTGGCCGCCCTTGTAGTCGACGAGCGCGAAGAGACGGAAGTCCTGCAGGAACGTGAACGTGTTCGAGAACGAGATCTCGCGCGTCGGCACGGCCGTACCCAGGTAGCGGGTCGTGTCCATCGCCACCGCGTCGCCGTTCATGACGGGCGTGCCATCCTCGTTGCGGAGTGGCACGGGCAGCCACCAGCCGGCCAGCGGATAGCCTGGGCGGTGCTGCTGGTAGCCCGGCGAGTACGACGCGCCCGAGACGCTGATCTGCGTCAGCGTCGGATCACCGAAGGTGACCAGCTCGTTGGAGTTGGTGGCCACGCTCAGGTCGGCGTCCCAAGTGAAGCTGGGCGTCTGCACCAGCGCGCCGCTGACGAGGACCTCGAAGCCGGAGTTCTTCGTCTCGCCCAGGTTGACGTAGCGGGACGAGACCCAGCCGGTCGAGGCCGGCACGGACCGCGTGACCAGAACGTCGGTCATCCGCTTGTTGTAGTAGGTGAATTCGAGCCCCAGGCGGTCGTCGAACGCGCCGAGGTCGAAGCCCAGCTCGATCTCGTCGCCGCGCTCCGGCTTGAGGTCGGGGTTGCCGTAGGCCAGCGTGCGCAGCTCGGAGCCCACGGTCTCGCCCAGCACCACCTGCGAGACGGTATACGTCTGGTTCGCGACATAGGGCGGCGGCGCCTGACCGGCCTGGCCCCACGCGCCACGCACCCGGAAGTTGCCGACGCCGAGGCCCGCGAAAAAGTCACTGAACGCCGGGTCCTCGGACATGACGTAGGAGACGGAAGCCTTCGGGTAGAGGATCCGGCGGATCTCGTCACCGAAGACCGAGCTGTTGTCCATCCGGACGGCGCCCGTGACGAAGATGCGGTTCTTCCAGCCCAGCTGCTCCTGGACGAAGAAGCCGAGCGACTTGGCATCGCTGTACGAGTTGGCGCCCCGCGTCAGCTGCGCCCGGTCGATCTGCGTGACCGTCGGCGCGCCCAGCCCGGTGCCGCTCGCGTAGAGCGTCTCGTCGTGACGGTGGTTGTACTGCATGCCGAAGGACGTCGTCGAATTGAGATCCGGCGACAGGTCCCTGGAAACATTACCGACGTAGTCGACCGTGTAGATGTAGGTGCGAGGCACGCGCTGCGCGACGAAGCCGTCCGGCGTGCCCGCGTAGTCGGCGTCCGTCGAGCCCGGCAGTGAGAGGATCTGCGCCAGGCTGGACGTGTAGTCGAGGCCCACGGTCAGGCGGTTGCGCAGCCACGAGAACGGGTTGTAGTTCGCGGTGGCGCCGAGCGTCAGTCGGTCCGACTTGGTGGTGTTGTCGTAGTCGTTGACCTGCTCCGGGCGCGTGGTGCCCCACCCCTCGTTCAACGGGTCGCTCGTGATGCGACCCGGCTTGCCGCGGAACGCGCTCAGCAGCATCCCCTGCGCCGCCTCGTCACCGACCGGCAGTCGCAGCATGCCACGGATGTAGTTGGTCGTGACCGCGAAATCGAGCACGTCCGACGGCTGGAAGGTGAAGTTCGCACGGATCGAGCGCCGCTCGTCGTAGTTGTTGTGGAAGACGCCTTCCTCGTCGATGTTCTCGCCCGCGACGTAGAACGAGTAGCGGTCGCCGCCGCCGCGCAGGGAGAGCGCCTGCTTGCGGACCAGTCCTGAGCGCAGCGCGGCGGGGTCGTCACGAAGCGGGTTGCCCGGCAACACCGTCCCGACCGGCACGCCCTGGCAGCCGGGCCACGTGGCCGGATCCGCCTGCTTGGCTTCGTTGCAGACGGTGTAGTTGTCGGGAATATCGAGCGCCCAGTCATTGGCACCATACTCGAAGCGAGCGTTCCACTGGAGCGCCTGCTGCCCCGCACGGCCCTTCTTCGTGATGATCTGGATGACGCCGTTCGCCGCCTCGGCGCCGTAGAGCGTCGCGGCCGCGGGGCCCTTGATCACCTCGATCGACTCGATGTCGTCCGGGTTCAGGCCGCTGAGCGCCGAGGTCGTCTGGCCACTGTAGCCGGTCGCACCCGCACCCGACGGCGTGAACGTGCCGAGTCCGCCATCGTTGTAGCGGATTCCGTCGACGTAAATGACCGGCGAGTTGTTGATCAGCGAGCCGGCGCCACGGATGCGCATATCCGAAGCCGTACCCGTTACGCCGGAGTTCGGCAGCAGCGCCAGACCGGGCGTTTTGGCCTGCAGCAGCTCCGTCAGCGTGCTGATCGTCGTCTTGGCGGTCACGTCCGCCGCGTCGACGGTGGCGATCGAGTTACCGAGCGTGCGCTTCGAGACCGCGCCTGCGGTACCCGTCACGACGATCGCGTCCATCGAAATCGCCTGCTGCGAGAGTTCGAAGTTCGCACTCGCCACCTGACCGGTCGAGACCACGACCTCGACCTGCGTACGGCTGTAGCCCAGCATCTCGGCCGTGACCGTGTGTGATCCGGCCGGGACGTTGAGCAGCAGGTACTCACCTGATGCGTTGGCGATCGCGCCGCGGTCCGTACCCGCGATATAGACCTGGGCACCGCTCAGCGGTCGACCGGTTGCTGCCTCCACGACCCGTCCCCGGACGGAGCCGGTTTCCTGGGCGGCGGCCGGTCCGGCCGCGAGGCCGAGCAACGCCGTCGCCGCGAGCGCGAAGCCCGCGATTCGCACGACGAATCTGCTCATGGGTTGTCCTCCTCGGAATGAATCACAAAGGGTGGGTGGTCGAAGGGTTGATGCGATCACTCGTACGCAGTCGCGCACGGTGATCGCATCGAAGACTGCACAGACCGGCTGACATCACATGCATTCGTCAGTCTGCCGCAAACGATGAAGGGCCGCGCGGAATGTGTCAGCCGAGAACATCAACGGTAGGCCGGCCGGGCCAGGCACGGGCCACCTTCGAGGCGTGAGCACGTGCGAAGAGCCGTCGCGGCTCGACCTGCTGCCCGGTCGCCTCCACGCTACTGGTCACCGCCGGGCAACGAGCACTGTACTGATATGTCACGACCTGTTCCGGCGCAAGTACTCCGTCGAGCAATGCCTACTGTCCGCCCGCGACCCGTGCCGGCCGCTGGATCCCCGTGCCCAACGAATGGTACGGCGGAAGCGAGACCGGAAGCCTGCCGGTGATCGGCGCCTCGCCGGTCAGCGCGCGTGCCGCCGCCTGCTGGCTCACCTCCGCACCGCCCCACGCCAGCAAATACGCGGGCACGGAGGGGAAGAAGTCCAGCAGGTACGGGCTGCCGAAGGAGACCGCCACGATGGGCAGCCCGGCCGCGGACAGCGCCTCGACCAGTTGGGCGAAGCCGCCTTCGGTCGCGACAGAGCCTTCGTACTCGCGCGGTGACACGTAGGCGGAGGCGACGATCAGATCCACCGAGTCCGCCTGAAGCCGCAGTGAATCGAGCTCGGCCTGCGTGCTGCGGTCGTCGACGCGGGCGGAGAGCACAACCTGCCCGCGATGGCGAAGCTCGGCGTCGAACGCCCGACCCGCGACCGGAGCGCGGTCGTCCGCGTAGGTGATCGAGAGGACGCGCAGGCTGTCCCCGGCGAGCGGGACCAGGCCGTCGCGGTCCCGCACCAGCGTGATCGAGCGCTCGGCGATCTCCTCGGCCACGGCGGTGTGGCCGCGGACGGCGACGACCTCGTCCACCGCGCCGAGGTCGACCAGCCGCCCGCCCGCGAGCCCGGCGCGTGCCTTGGCCTCCAGGATCCTGCGCACCGATCGTTCGATGCGCGCCTCCGTGATCCGGCCCGACTCGACCGCCTGGACGACCGTTTCGATGGCCTCGGGCACGTCGCGCGGCATGAGCAGCACGTCGGCGCCCGCCTCGAGGGCGAGGACGAGCGGCTCGGTGCCGCCGTAGCGCTTGGCGACGCCGCCCATCGTCATGGCATCGGTGAAGAGAAGGCCGGTGAAGCCCAGCTCGTCGCGCAGGACGCCGGTCATGAAGTACGGCGACAGCGTGGCCGGCGGGGCGTCCGGCCCCTCGACGCCGACCACAGCGATGTGCGCTGTCATGACGCCGTCCACCCCCGCCTCGACCCCCGCGCGGAACGGGGGCAGGTCGATCGCGTCCAGCCCCGCCCGGTCGCGCTCGATCGTCGGCAGATCGATGTGCGAGTCGACCGAAGTGTCGCCGTGCCCGGGGAAGTGCTTGGCCGTGGTCATGAGCCCCGCATCACGAGCGCCGCGGATGTAGGCGGCGCCCATCCGCGCCACCAGCGCCGGGTCCTCGCCGAAGGAGCGCGTGTTGATGATCGGGTTGAGCGGGTTGGAGTTCACGTCCAGCACGGGCCCGAAGACCATGTGCACGCCGATGGCCCGCGCCTCGGTACCGAGCACGCGGCCCAGCGCGTAGGCGAGCGAGTCCGAGCCCGTGGCGCCGATCGCCATGACCGGCGGGAAGACCGTCCCCCCGCCCATGGGCAGCAGGTGCGGCAGCGAGAAGATCCCGCCCAGCCGCATCCCCGGCCCGTTCTCCATGTCCGAGGCGATCAGCAGCGGGACGTCCGCCCTGCGCTGCAGCTCGTTCAGCTTGGCCGCGTAGGTGTGCGGCGTGCCCATGGAGAGCACGAGGCCGCCCACCTTCTCCGCCTCCACCCACGCCGCGAGCTCGTCGAATTCCTCGGAGTCGACCGCCGTGAACTTGCCCGAGACCCAGGGCATGACGAGCTGGCCGACCTTCTCGCGCAGCGTGAGCGAGGCGATCGTCTCGTCGACCCAGCGTCGGGCGTCTGTGGAGAGCGGTTCGCCGGCGCCCGGCGCCGCACTCGGCAGCGGCCGCTGAGCGGGCGGCACCGAAGGGGCACAGGCGGCACAGAGGAGCAGCAGCGCGAGCGTGCGTCGCATCATTCGACATCTCGTACGGGTAAGCGTGATGGGTCCGGACGCGGCCGGCCGTTCGGGGGTGGAAATCCTAAGCCGCCGTCAGGAAGGGTGTCAAGCGGCGGCACACGCACGGGAAGCGAGAGGGGGGCGCGCCACCACTCCGGCTACGCGATCGCGTTCTCGCGAAGCTCGTCGCAGTGGTCCTCGACCCACTCCGTCGAGCCGACCACGCCCGAACGAACACGACGGCCGCCGGCGGAAAGCCCGCCGGCGGCCTGCACAGTGAGGGTCCCTTCGGAACATCATCCGCTTCGTATCACCGCTGGGGAGGATCGACTCACACGGAGCCGCCTCAGGCGGGGACCTGCTCCGCCTTCAGCAGCTGCCGCAGCACGTACTGCAGGATCCCGCCGTGCCGGTAGTAGGCGGCCTCCTGCGGCGTGTCGATCCGCACCAGGGCGCGGAACTCGACGGTGCCGCCGTCCTCGAGGCGGGCGCGGACGGTTACCTCGCGCTCGTCCGAGAGGTCCTCGCCCAGCACCGCGCCGAGGCCCTCGATGTCGAAGACCTCGCGGCCGGTGAGCCCGTGCGATTCCGCGCTCTCGCCCGGCAGGAACTGCAGCGGCAGCACACCCATCCCGACCAGGTTCGAGCGGTGGATCCGCTCGTAGCTCTCGGCGATGACGGCGCGCACGCCGAGCAGTCGCGGGCCCTTCGCCGCCCAGTCGCGGCTCGAGCCGGAGCCGTACTCCTTGCCCGCGATCACCATCTGCGGCACGCCCTCGGCCTGGTACTTCATCGCGGCGTCGAAGATCGACATCTGCTCGCCATCCGGCAGGTGGACGGTGTAGCCGCCCTCCACGCCCGGCACCAGCTTGTTGCGCAGCCGGATGTTGGCGAACGTCCCGCGCATCATGACCTCGTGGTTGCCGCGCCTCGAGCCGTAGCTGTTGAAGTCCTTCGGCGCCACACCGTGCTCGACCAGGTACTGCCCGGCCGGGCTGTCCTTCTTGATCGCGCCGGCGGGCGAGATATGGTCGGTCGTGATGCTGTCGCCGAGGAGCGCGAGGACGCGTGCGCCGCGGATGTCCTCGACCACGGCCGGCGTCTCCGGCATCCCGGTGAAGTACGGCGGGTGCTTGACGTAGGTCGAGTCCTCGGCCCACTCGTAGCTGTCCCCCTCGGGGACCGGCAGCCCCTGCCAGCGCTCGTCGCCGTCGAAGACCGTGGCGTACTCCTTCTCGAACATCTCCTGGCGCACCGAGCGGCGGATCGTCTCCTGCACCTCGTGCTGCGTCGGCCAGATGTCCTTCAGGAAGACCGAGCGGCCGTCCGGGTCCGTGCCGATCGGCTCGTTGTACGGGTCCCAGTCCATGCGGCCGGCGAGGGCGTATGCCACGACCAGCGGCGGCGAGGCCAGGTAGTTGGCGCGCACGTCGGGGCTGATGCGCCCCTCGAAGTTGCGGTTGCCGCTGAGCACCGAGCAGGCGACGAGATCTCCCTCGGCGATCGCCTTCGAGACCGCCTCCGGGATCGGCCCGCTGTTGCCAATACACGTCGTGCAACCGTAGCCGACCAGATTGAAGCCGAGCTGGTCGAGGTAGGGCGTGAGGCCCGCGTCGTCGAGGTAATTCGTGACCACCTTCGAGCCCGGCGCGAGCGACGTCTTGACCCACGGCTGCGCCGCGAGCCCGCGCTCGACCGCCTTCTTCGCGATCAGCCCCGCGGCCACCATGACCGACGGGTTCGAGGTGTTCGTGCAGCTCGTGATCGCGGCGATCACGACCGAGCCGTCACGGATCTCGACCTCCTGGCCGTCGACCACCGCCTTCACGCCCGGCCGGCCCTTCTGGGCCGTGGTCGCGACCCCGTTGCCGCCCTCGGACTCCCAGGCGCCGACGGCGCCCGCGGCTGCACCGGCACCGACGAGCTGCTCGAGCGCCTCACGGAACGCCGGCTTCGCACGCGAGAGCGCGATGCGGTCCTGTGGCCGCTTCGGGCCCGCGATGCTCGGCTCGACGGTCGAGAGG
>CALKIP010000156.1 GCA_937995995.1 uncultured bacterium | reverse complement strand
TTCTGCTCACCCATCGGGTCAGCCTAGCGCCCGGAACCGTCGACCCACGGGCACGGAGCCGTCAATCCGCGGGCACCGAGTGTCGACTCGTCGTCGTGGGAAGCCGACTCGCCGTTCTGAAGTGTCGACTCGCCGTCCTGGAACGTCGACTCACGGTCCTGGGGTGGCGACTCGCGGGGTGGTGGGGGGCAGGGGTCGGGGGGCGGGGGGCGTGGTGCGGGTACGGGGGGATCAAGGGATAGGGGAGGAGAGGGCCGGGGTGGCCGTCGTGTGGCGCGGCCTGAACGGGAAGTCGAGGCCGCACCGGCCGGGGCCCATCACCCTTGCTCTGACAATTTGCCGAGCGACTCGGTGGTAGCCTCTCGCCTGCGTGGCCCGAGGACGCCGAGCACGGCCAGGTAGGCCAGGCCGAAGGCGGCGCCCGCGGCCCAGCCGCGCCACGCGCCCGGCGGCAGCAAGCCGATTCCGAGGCCTGTGGCGACGGCTGCGCCACTCGCCAGGGCAGGTATCAGGAGCCGCGGCAGCCAGGCCGTGCTCCATGCGGTCCGGGTCATCTGGAATGCCGTGGCGGCGGCCGCGACCTGACCGATCGCGAAGGCCCAGGTGATGCCCGGTGCGCCGAACCGCGCAAGGAAGGGCAGGGTGAGCGCCACGCCGATCATCGACGCGCCCTCGACGACGATGACCGTGCCCGGGCGCCCCGTCCCGATCAGGATGAGATTTCCTGCCAGGGTGAGGGCGCGAGCCAGGCCGTAGACGGCCAGGATCCTGAGCAGCGGTTGGGCGGCGGCCCATTCGGCGCCGAACGCATCGACCAGTGCCCCGGGCGCCACCAGGATGAGCGCCGCGGTGACGGGGAGCATGACCAGGCCCATGTAGTGGAGTGCGTCGGCCGCCGCCGAGCGGAGCGCCGCCAGGTCGTCACGCACGGCGGCGTAGATGGGAAAGAAGACCTTCCCGAGCGAGAGCGAGAGGAACGTCGGCGCGAGGGTCGCGACGCTGTAGGCCAGTGCGTAGGCGCCGAGTGGCTCCGCGCCGGCGAGCGTGCCAATCGCCATCCGGTCCGCGTTGGAGAAGAGGAAGCCGACGACTGCCGATGCGGTGACGAACTTGCCGTACGCGAAGAGCCGGCGGAGCAGCACGGCACTCGGCCGCGGGGGCAGGCGCGGCCGGACGGGTGAGACGATCCAGAGGAGCGCGAGGAGGAGCCCCGTCTGGAGCAGCTTGCCGAGGATCAGGCTCCAGATGCCGAGCCCGGCGGCGAGTGCTGTGAAGACCGCGGCCGCGTAGACGAGGGCGCAGACGATCTCGGGGAGTGCGCGCCTACGAAACTCGAGCGACTTCTCGAGCAGCGCCTGTGGAAGCTGGGCGAGCGCGGCGAAGACGAAGACCAGGCACATTGCCCGGATCATCGACTCGACCGCTGCGGCGTCGAATCCGGTACCGAAAAGCCCGGCAAGGGCAGGGGCCGCGAGGAAGGCACCGACGCCGAGGGCGAGGGTGAGGAGCGTCGACGCCACGACTGCCGTGTCCACCGCATCACGGAAGCGGTCGTCGTCCTTCAGGTAGATCAGCGCGGGGCCGAAGCCCAGACTCCCCACCAGGTGCTGGGCGTTGAAGAAGATCGCGGCGATCCCCCACAGCGCGAACTCGGCTGGGCCAGTGAGCGCGGCCACGACCAGGGTGCTCACCATCTGGAGCGCCTGTGCCGTGAGGGTGGCAAGCCCCTGCCACCCCATCCCGCGCCGGGCGATGCGACGGAGCCGGCCGTCGCCTTCGTTCGCCGTCACGGGGTCGGTCCCGCCGCCCTCCCCGGGGCCGTGGCGCTTCGGTGGCGGAGCAGCTCGTCGTAGAGCGAGCGCACGCGCCGGGCGATGCCGCACCAGTCGAGTGTGCGTGCCCGCTCGAGCCCCTTCTCTCGCCAGCGCAGGAGTGCGTCGGGCTCTTCGATCAGGTGCTCGAGCGCGGATGCGACCGCCGCAACATCACCGACCGGGACCAGGACACCGGCGCCGCGCACGTTCTCGCGGATCCCCGGGATGTCGGTCGCGACGACCGGCAGCCCACACGCCATCGCCTCGACGGTGACCTGGTTCGATCCCTCGTTGGGTGAGGTGAGGACCAGGACATCGGCGGCGCGGTACTGATCGGCGAGTGCCTCGGCGGGGAGGTATGAGATCAGCCGCATCTCGACGCCCGCCCCTTCGAGGATCCCCGTGACCTCCTTCTTCAGCGCTCCTTCGCCCACGATGGTCACCGAGAATTGGCGCCCGTGCCCGGCCAGCCGCGCCACGGCACGCGCCATGGTCACCGGGTCCTTGTCATGGGCGAGTCGCGAGACGACGAGGACCTCGAGTGGATCGCCTGGCCGCCGCCGGCGTACGGGGCCGGGCTTGAAGAGATCCGGGTCGATGCCATTCGGCACCCAGTGGATGGCCGAACTCGGCACACCGATTCTCTGGAAGGTGGCCGCGCTCTCTCCGTTGCCGACGATTACGGCATCGCTGCGCAGAAGGGCGTAGCGGAGTGCCATGTCGCCGATGCGGCCGACGGGGCGGTGGCCGTGGTCGTGCGCGAGGAGCGGGAGGTCGCGCCGCGCGGCGTGCCAGGCGGTCGCGGCGAACATCGTGTGCAGCGACCAGGCGCCGTGGAAGTGGACGACGTCGACATCGTCGGCGTCCAGCGCACGCAGCATCCCCGGGCTGAGCTGCCTTGCGAAGCGCCAGCGGATCCCGGCCCTTCGCGGTGGCTGGATGCAGCGGTGGAAGACGTATTCGACACCGTTCGCCGTGTGCCGACCCGGGCGGCCGGAAGCCACGAGGTGCACGCGCGGCCGGTCGCCCATCCGGGCCTGGGCCGCGGCGAGGTTGGGGACCATGTAGCGGACCTTGGTCCCGATCTCCTCGTCGACGTTGCCGTACAGGTCCAGCGAGAGCGGCTGGATGTGGGCGATCCTGAGCCCCGTCGCGGAGTCGGTCATGCATCAACCTCCCGGATCTGTGTGGGTTCGGGCGCCAGCGCCAGGGGCGACCCGGCGCGGCGTCGTTCGATGAGTCCGCGCGGGTAGCCGTGCATCTTGGCCACATCGCCGGTGACGACGATGGCGGGGACGAGGGCGGCCGCCGCGAGCCGAGCGCCGAATCCGCCCTCCGGCGGCCGGCGCCAGAGGCGGCGGTAGTAGCGGCCCAAATGCACCCCGACGCCGAGTGCGAGTGCGAGCCACGCCGCGGGCAAGGCGAAGCCGGCGGCGAAGAGCGCCGCGCCCGTCGCGTAGGCGCCGTAGCGCACCGCGTGGCGCTTCGGCCAGAGCGCTGCATGACCATCGCCGCGGGCGTAGAGGTAGTACTGTCGGTAGAATCGCCGCAGGCTCGGGCGGGCCCGCCACGCCACGCGTGCCTCGGGCGTGAAGGCGAAGGCGGCGCCGGCGCGTTTCAGCTCGAGGTCGAAGACCAGGTCCTCACAGTGCTCGAGCCATTCGGGGTAGCCGCCCACCCGCTCCCACCATTCCTTTCGGAACGCGACCGAGCGGCTCGACGGCAGGAAGCGCTCGGGGTCGATCTCCGGGAGCTGCGGCGTGATGACCACGCTCAGGCAGCGCTCGAAGAAGGTCTCGCCGCCGGGGTCGAAGAAGCCGGCGCTCACGCCGATCGTCGGGTCCGCCTCGAGTGGGTGCACCAGCCGCTCCAGCCAGTCGCGGGCGACGACGGTGCCTGCGTCCGTCACGGCGATGATCGGCCCCATGGCGTGTGAGATGGCGATGTTGCGCCCCTGTGAGATGTTCGCGCCGGGCGCGTGCAGGACACGTAGCGACGGGTTCTTCTCGCGCCGTCGGCGTAGCACGTCCAGCGTCCCATCCGTCGAGCCGCCGTCCACCACGACGATTTCGGCCGGCGGACGAGTCTGCCGGAACAGCGAGTGGAGAAACGTCTCGATCGAGTCGGCCTCGTCCCTTACGGTCGCGATCACGCTGACGCGCATGGCTATGCTCTCCCTCCTCCGGCACGTGAGACGACCGATTCCAGCACCCGTTCGACGATCTCTACCGTGGTCGGCCAGCCGTAGCGGGCCTCGACGAGGGCGCGTGCCTGCGCACCGAGCCGCGCGCGCTCATCGGGGCCTCGCAGCAGGCGGACGACCGCACCGGCGAAGTCGCTGCCGTCGTCGGCGGTGACGAGGTGACGGCCGGGCTCGGCATCGATCCCCTCGCAGCCGATCGAAGTGCTGACCACGGCGCGGCCCATGGCGAACGCCTCGAGCACCTTGAGGCGTGTGCCGCTGCCGGCACGTAGCGGTACGACCGCGATGGCGGCCTCGTGCAGGTAGGGGCGCGTATCCGGCACGCGGCCGGTCACCCGCACGCCATCCGTGCCGTCCAGGGCCGTGATCTCCGGCGTCGGCTGCGCGCCGACGATCGTGAAGCAAAAGTCCGGCATCTCACTTCGCACCCGTGGCAGGACCTCGCGGCAGAACCAGAGCACGCCATCGACGTTCGGGCGGTAATCCATCTTGCCTATGAAAACGGCCTCCGGGCGCACGGCACCGGCGGCCGCAGAGGACGCCGGGTGACCGGAGTCCGCCACCGGGGTGTTGGGATCGGCGATCACGCCCGAGCCGCGGTGATCCGTGGCGGCGGGCGGATTGAGGCGATCCGGGACTGCGGCCGGGGCGAAGTGCTCCAGGTCGACGCCGTTGGGCGCGACGGTCACGGGGAGCGTGGGGGCGATCTCGAGGAGACGCTGCCTGTCGGCCTCCGATACCGTCAGGATGTGGTGCGCGGCGCGGCAGGCGGCCTCCTCCTCGCGGCGCCGGCACGCGGCCTCGCGGCGTGCGTAGAGGCGGTAGGCCGCGCCCGCGGGACCGGTGCCCAGCGCGGCCAGCGACTCGCTGAGCCGGGCCTCCACGTTGTGCTGGTCGAGGACCCAGGGCGGACCGCCCGGGCGGTGGTAGCGGGCCAGATAGGGGAACTCGCACTGGACGACGTCGTAGCGCCCTCGAGCAAGGTGCTCGGCGAGGCGTGCCCGGAAGGCCGCCGACGCGTACCGCTCCGCGTAGCTCGACGTCCCTCTCACCACGCCCCGCACCACGGCACGCACCACACCTCGCCGGTGCTCGACGACTTCCGTCGGGATGCCCTGTGCGCGTAGCGCCGCCGCGGCGTCGCGGGTGGCTCCGGTCGGCTCGCCCAGGGCCAGGACGTGCACCTCGTGGCTCCGGGCCAGGCCGGTCAGCAATGCGTGGATGCGGATCCGGCCGCCATCCTCGGGCGGGAAGGGAACGAACGGGCTCAGGAACAGGCAGCGCACGCGCCACCTCCTGATACCAGCGCCCTGGCCTCGTGTGAGCGAATCGCGGCCCGCGTGGTGGGGCACCTCCCAACGCTGGTCATCGCTGCCCCATCACCTGCGTTCCACGGCGAGCCCCTCGCGGAGGCCGCGGAAGTAGGGGAGCACGCAGTCCAGCTTGCGCCTGCGCAGGAAGTGGCCGACCATGCGCGGCGCGTCGTAGAGTGCGATGAAGCAGAGGGAAGTCAGACGCTGCGCCGGCGTCAGGTTCTTCCTGATGAAGATCATCCGACTGCGGTTGTAGTGATACCAGTAGCGTGCACTCCCCGAGCCCATCGAGCGTGAGATCTTGTGCCACAGCCGGGCGTGGGGGACGACGACGGCGCGCCACCCTAGCCGCCGCGCACGGACGCAGACGTCGGTTTCGTCGAAATAGATGAAATAGGCAGGGTCCACGCCCTCGACCGCCTCGAGCACCTCGCGGCGCGCGAGCAGGGCGCAGCTCGTCACGTAGTCGGTGTCGAACACCCGGTCGTACTGGCGCCTGTCCTCCTCCAGCATACCGATGTGGCGTGTGTCGCCGGTCCAGCGGTTCACGCGTCCGCCCGCGAACCAGATGGTCCGTGGCGACTCGTGGTAGTACATGATCGGGCCCGCGATGCCGATCTCCGGATCCGCTTCGCACGTATCGACCAGTGCGCCGATCATCCCGGGGTCGACGATGGTGTCGTTGTTCAGGAGGAGGATGTAGTCGGCGCGGCGCTCCAGTGCGCGGCGGATCCCCAGGTTGTTCGCCCGTGCGATTCCCAGGTTTTCGCCGGCGTCGATGAATTCGAAGCCCGGAAGGCGTGCGAGCGCCTCGCGCGAACCGTCGGTCGAGCCGTTGTCGATCAGGATCGTGTGGAGGTTGCCGTACTCCGCACGGCGCAGCGAGTCGATGCACGCGACCGTGTCCGGCTCGTTGTTCCAGTTGACCAGGACGATCGCGACGAGTGGCTCAGCCAAGGTTGCCTCCAGGGACCGCGGGTTCGGGTTTCGGCGTCATGGCTTTCACGCTTGGCGTCGCGTCACCGGGTTCGCGTGCGAGCACGTGCACGGCGGCGACGGCGAAGGCGATGAAGGGCGTGAGCGTGTCTCCGCTGAACATCGCGCCGAAGACGGACGAGACGCCGAGTGCGACGAAGATCGCCGCGAAGCCGAGGAGCAGCGCACGCGCCTCGGCCGGTGGGCCGCGGCCGAGCGTTGAGACGGCCGTGCGGAGACTGGTCACGAGCAGCGCCAGGAAGAGGGTGAGCCCGACCAGCCCCAACTTCGTCGCCAGCCAGAGATAGCCGTTGTGGATGTAGATGTCGTTGCTCCAGAAGCCGACCTTGATCTTCACATGGTCGTACATCGGGCTGTAGAAACCCACGCGCGAGCCGAGCCCGTTGCCGACCAGCGGCTGCTCGCCGATGCGCGCGAGCGCCGCTTGCCACTCGCTCAGGCGGTGCTGCGCCGAGACGTCCTCCCGGTAGTCGCCGATCGAGGCGAGTCGCTGGGCAAGGGAGACGACGAGGCTCACGCTCTGTCCCGTGTGCACGGCCATCACCACGGTCAGGAGCGGCAGCGCCAGAGTGCCGATCGTCGCGAAGCGTAGAACGGCACGCCTGCCCGCGCGGTTGCCCTTCCAGAACACGAAGGCCAGGGCGACGCCGAGTGCGAGCCACGCGGCGCGGAAGAAGGTGACGGCGAGGCCGCCGAGGCAGAGCACGGCCACCGGGACGAGCACGAGCCGGCTCCACACCCGCTCGGCACGGTAGAGGAGTGCGAGGACGATCCCGGAGATCAGGTACATGAACTCGACGTCGGTCACCCGGGCGACGCCGCCGGTGAAGAGCGCGACGTTGCCGGTGTCGCCGCCGATGAACAGTGCCAGCGCCTTGACGCCGGCGGCGGCAGCGGCGATCACGAGCAGCCGCGTGATGCGCCGAACCCCGTCCGGCGTGAGCTCCGCGACCAGCGGGACGATGAGGGCGTAGTGCAGGAGCGGCCGCAACTCGACCAGGCTCTCCTTGTAGTTCACGCCGTCGGCGATGCTGAGGATGCTCGAGAGCACGGCCCACGCCACGAAGGCGGTGGCCACGAGGGCGGTGGCGGGCAGTCGTGCGTTCGGCGCGAACGGGTCGCGCTGTCGGTGCACTCGCCGCAGGAGCGCCCGTACGAGGGCGCCGCCGAGCGCCGTCGCCAGAAGCATGTCGGTCGGGCGGAGTCCGCCGCCGAAGAAGGGGATCGCCGCAACGAAGAGCTCCGAGCGGTTGAAGACGGCGACCGTCACCACGAGGAGCGCCACGGCGATCTCGATGCTCGCCGCGGCACCCGCCGCCGCGACGAGCCCGCCAGCCACGGCCAGGGTGAGGAGCGGCGCGATGCCGACCGCCGTGAGGCCGATCCCCAGCGCGAGCGCCAGGCACACGACGGCGGTGGCGGCCGTGGCACGCGGCGATAGGGTACGTCCCCAGGCGGGCGGGACGAGTTCGCGCGTGCTCACGGCGTGA
>CALKIP010000155.1 GCA_937995995.1 uncultured bacterium | reverse complement strand
ATCATTCACTGCAGTACATTCACTATGCAAAATGGAATTGTCGACATATATATTGGCGAGGCCTCGGCCGGGAGTAGATCACGCCCGAGATACGCCGTCAGGGCACCGATCGTAGGCTGCTCGAACAGCAGTGTCGCGGGAAGCGTGCGGCCCACCAGCGAACCGAGCGCGTTGCGGAGCTCGACGGCCATGAGCGAGTCGAGACCCAGGTCGCCCAGGGGCTGACGCTCGTCGAGATCGTGCTCCGGCGGCAGGCCGAGGACGCGCAGGGCCGCGGCCTGGATGCGGCTCCGCAGCACGGCTCGCCGGCGCGCCGGCGCGGTTGCGGCCAATTCCTCCGCGAGCGAGCGCACCGGTGCCGGAGTGGCAACGACGCGACTCCTGACCGCCGCCGCACCGATACCCCGGGGGGCCTCCCGCGCCACACGCTCCAGGAACGGCGGGACGGGCATCCCCTCGACAAAGGTCGACCACCGGACGGGCGAGACCATTACCGCGGCGTGCCCCGCGGAGGCGAGCCGCTCGGTGAGCGCCAAACCCGTTTCCGGATCTATGGTGCCCAGCCCCTTCAGGGCCGCGCGCTCATTTGCGCCGTACCGCACGGCCGCCCCGATCTCGCCCCACGCCCCCCACGCCAGTGAGACCGCAGTCCGCCCCCGTGCCACACGATCCACGGCCACCGCGTCCAGGAACGCGTTCGCGGCCGCGTGGTTCGCCTGTCCCGCCGACCCCAGCACCGAGGCCATGGACGAGAAGATGAGGAAGAAGTCGAGCGGCGCATCGCGTGTGGCGGCCTCCAGGTTGCGCACGCCCATCGCTTTCGGCCCCAGCACGGCGGCGAAGTCAGCCCAGCTCTGCTGGACCAGGGCGGCGTCGCGGAGCGTGCCGGCGGAGTGGACCACGCCTCGGATCGGTGGCAGTTCCCCGGCCTCCGCCAGTGCCGCTTCCAGCGCGCCCGGCACCGACACATCCGCCTGTAGTACGTGTACCTGGGCACCGGCCTCGCGCATTCGCGCGATCGCAGCCATCGCCTGCTCTCCGGGCGTGCTGCGGCCCGCGAGGATCACGGCGCCCGCACCCCGCTCCACGAGCCGCTCCGCCACTCGCAGCCCGAGGCCGGACAGGCCGCCGGTCACGAGGTAGGCTCCATCGGCGCGCACCAGCAGTCGATTGTCGGGCACGAGCACCAGCTTGCCGGTGTGTCGGCCGGCGGCCATGGCACGGAACGCTTCCGTTGCACGGCTGAGCGGGTAGATCCGGTGCGGGAGCGGAGCCAACTCGCCGGCGGAGACGCGTGCCACCAAGGCGTGCAGTGCCGGCTGGATCACCTCCGGCCGGTGCAGGAGGTCGTGGGACAGGTCCACCGGAACGTAGCGGATTCCGGGCTTCACTCCCGCTTCCGCCCGAGCCCGCTCGTCGTCCCACCCACCGGTCTTGCCGAGTTCGATCAGCGCGCCGCCCTCCGCAAGCACACGCAGGGAGGCCGGGATGAAGTCGCCGGCAAGGCTGTTGAGCACAAGGTCCACCCCGGCGCCCCCGGTGGCTTCCATCAACTGCGCCTCGAAGTCGAGGCTGCGCGAGTCGAACACCTCGCGCGCGCCCATTTCACGGACCAGGCGCCGCTTCTCCTCCGTTCCCGCGGTGCCGTACACCTGGAGACCGGCGGCCACCGCGAGCTGCACCGCCGCCATGCCGACGCCGCCGGCGGCCGCGTGGATCAGGATCCGTTGGCCGGCCCGCATCCCTGCGACCTCGCGCAGTGCGCGATCGGCGGTGAGGAACGCGATTGGCAAAGTGGCCGCCTCCGCCACGGAGAGTGTTGGAGGAACCGGGACCGCGAGCCCCGAGTGCAGCGTCACGAAGTCGCCGAACGCCCCAGCTGCCGCGAGCACCCGGTCGCCCACCTCGAAGCCGGTGACGTCGCTGCCGACCGCGACGACTCGCCCGACGCACTCCGTGCCCAGCGCCTCCACGTCCGAGCGCACGCCCAGGGCGTGTATGACGTCACGGAAGTTCATCCCCGCGGCCTCGATCTCGATCTCGATCTCGAGCGGGCCCGGAGCCCGGCGTGGCGCCGGTGTGAATGCCAGGTCCTCGAGGAGGCCGCTGCCACTGTAGTGCAGGCGCTGCGCCGACGACGCCTTCGGCTCCGCCAGTTGCACCGGCACCAGCCGAGCGACACGACGCTCTCCAGCGCGGAACGCGACCTCCGGCTCCGCATCGGGCCTGATCAGCTCCAGGGTGGCCGCTTCCGTCCAGCCCTCTGCCGGGTCCAGGTCCAACCGTCGGCAACGTAGTTCGGGGTGCTCGGCCGCAAGGGAGCGCGCAAACCCCCAGAGCGCGGCCTGCACCGGGTCCAGGTGCTCGACGTCCCCGCCGGCCGGCTGTGCGCCACGGGTCACCAGATGCAGCCGGGGTGGCTGGCGCTCGGCCGTGATCAGCGCCTGGACAAGATGGAGCGTCCCGCCCAGCCCCCGCTCCAGCCGGTCTGTCTCTGGCCCCTCCGCGTCCAGCGGCCAGAAGACGGCCACGTCGGTGGGGGACCAGGGCAGAGGCGATGTTTCGCCCCCGGAGAACAGCTCCCGGAATGCGGCAGGATCTCCGGCCGGAACCGTCGCGGAGTCCGGTTCGAGGCGAAGCCGAGGGCCGGCCTCCACGCAATAGAACTCTGCGCCATCACGCGCCAGGTGATCACAGAAGTGGCGTGCCGTTCCACTCGCGTCGGCGAGGACCACCCAGCGGCCCGTGTTCTGCCTCACAGGGGTGACAGGCCGGCGTGCCACCACGATGGACTGGCCGGCCAGACCGGAAACCTCCTCCGGCTCACCGCTGGCGGCGGGGTCGCGGAATCCCACGCTCTCCAGCAGCGAAAGCCAGTCACCGCGCGAGAGCACGGGATTCTCCGAGCGGAGGTCCACGTCCTGGTAGAGCCACCACCCCTCGGTCAGGCCCACGGTCAGGTCCACCCAGGCACGCTCGCAGGTGACTTCGAGCATGCAGAGAAGACCGTCGGGCGCCAGTAGAGACGCCATACGGCCGAGGGTGCTTCGTAGGTCACGCGTGGCGTGCAGGACGTTGGAGGCCAGCACAAGGTCGTATGCCCCCGGCTCGAATCCCTGCTCCCAAGGGTCGCGGTCGATGTCGAGTGTGCCGAAGCGCATGAATGAGAGGTCGCCGAAGGCGTCGCGTGCGCGGTTCACGAACAGCTGGCCGATGTCCGTGAAGGTGTAGGTGACGCGGTCGACCGGCAGCACCTCGAGCACGTGCGCGGTGGTGCCGCCGGTGCCCGCGCCGACCTCGAGGATGCGCAGTGGCCGTTCTGCCGGCCACTGCGCAACCAGGTCACGCACGACCGCGCGGATAGCGCCGTTGTAGGTCTTGGCCACCGGCGTGTCGCGGTAGATCCGGGACAGGGCGGAGGTGTCGCCACCGGGGAAGAGCAGTTCCAGCGGGTCGGCCGAGCCATCGAGTACGCGGGCCAGGCCCGCCCCGCAGCGAGCGGTCACCGAGAGTTCGGCATCATGGGGGCGATAGCGCTCCTGCAGCGCTGCCGCGCGGGACTCGGGGTCCGGCACGTCGGGCACGCGCACCACCTCCCAGCCGGGGACGGGGAGTGCGCGCAGGATTCCTGCGCCCTCGAGCACGCGGAGCATCCGGTGCACCAGCCGCTCGTGGCGAGGCAGGATCCCACATGCGCGCATCAGTTCGGCGACGCCGATCTTCTCACCCGTCCGCGGCACCCACCCCAGTTGGAGCAGCGCCTGCAGCATGTAGTCCGCCGAGAGCGACTCCAGATCGCGGTGGAGCTCACCGTACACGGCGGCGCCATACTCCGCGCCCAGCGTCGTGAGCGAAGCGTCCGCCGCGCCGATGAGCTCCGCCGTGCCCGGGGCAGCCCTTGCCGATTCGGCGGTCGTGCGTGCCCGCCGTTCCCACTCCGTCCGATGCACCCAGGTGCCGGGTCCGTCCGCCGCCGCCTCTGCCTCGGATGCTCGGGCGAGCTGAACCCCTTCGATCGAAACTGCCGGAGTGCCTTCGGCGTCGTACAGCACCACGGTGCCGGAGAGCGAGCGACCCGTGCCGTCTCGAGATTCCAGGCGCACGTGGCTGCGCCGTGGCGAGCCGGCGAATGAGTTGACGCGCAAGCGCTGGATGCCCAGCGGCAGGTACAGCTCTGTACCGGCCCCGCCCGGTATCGCTGCGGCGAGCACCTGGATCCCCGCGTCCAGCAGAGCCGGGTGGACCCGGTAGGGCGTCTCATCGAGCTCCGCCGGCGGCACCAACCGCCCCATCGCCTCACCATCGGTGCGTCGGACCTCGGCCACGCCGCGGAAGGCCGGGCCGAAGTGGAGGCCCCGACGGTCAAGAGCCGCGTAGAACGAGTCGGCGTCCACCGTTTCGGCGCAGCGCGCCTCGGCGTCCACGCCGTCGCGCTCTGTCGCCTCGCTCGCCGGGAGTTCGCGGACGAGCATCGCCTCGGCGTGCAGCCGAAACTCCTCCTCGTCGGCCCCCAAGCTGTGGATGGTAGCTCGACAGCGCTCGCCCTCCGCCCGCTCCAAACGTACCTGCACGGAACGGGGCGCCTCTGCCTCCAGCGTCAGCGCCTCACGGATGGTAAGGTCCTCGATTCCGGCCTCTTCCCAGCCGATCCCGGCCCGGGCGGCCGCCAACAGCAACTCCACGTGCACCGTCGCGGGGACGATCACTCGCTCGCCGACTCGATGATCTGCGATGAAGGGGACGGTATCGACC
>CALKIP010000154.1 GCA_937995995.1 uncultured bacterium | reverse complement strand
GACCTGCGCTTCGTGCGTCACGTTGCCGTAGCCGATCAGCATCGCCCGCACGTTTCGCTGCCCCGCCGGAACGTTACGGATGATGTAGCGGCCGGCCTCATTGGTGACCGCGGCCAGGTTCGTCCCCACGACGACGACCTGGGCGCCCACCAGCGGCTGGGAGGTCGCCTGGTCCACGACGGCGCCGCTGATCACGCCGGCCTGCTGGGCCTCCACTGGCGGCGGCGCCGTCGCCGTCCACCCGAGAACGGCGGCCACGCCCAGTATCTTTGGCCACCAACGCACACGAGACTGTCTCATGCAACCCTCCTGTTTGGGGGTGTGATTCGGGTGAGAGGCAAACTCGCCTCTCTCCGCTGGGGCATCGGCCCCGCGTCCTCGTCCGTCGGAAGTCCGAACCGCGGATTTGAGCCGGCCGGATCGACGTTGGCCATAGAATCAGATCATCTCGGATCGGTCCGAATCGATCGATGACACCATCGCGGACGGCGCAGAATCAGATGTTCGTTCGCGTCAAGGAAGCTCTGGCTCGCCGCAATCGGATCCGATGCGGGAGTTCACGGGAGTGCTCGCAAGTCAGGATGATGCCCGGGTACTTCGTCCCGTGGCAGTGGGTCACTCGTAACACCTGCTCGCGGGATTGTCAAGAACGATTCGCGAGCGGGCAACCGCTCCTGCCTTGGGGTACGTCGACATTTCGACCACGCAACCGGTGCTTCCACGGCGTCGCCCTCAGGCCGGCCGTGGGGATTCGATCCTCAGGCTCTTTCCGATCCGTCGACCACGACCACCCGTGCGAAGCGCCGCTTCCCCCTACGGAGCACGACGACATCGCCGGCCTGCAAGGGCACGGTGGCGTTGCGGTCGTCGACCCGCTCCCCGTCCAGGGAGATCGCGCCCTGATCGATGAGGCGCGTAGCCTCGCCATTCGACTTCGCCAGCCCCGCCTTGACGAGGAGCCCCGGGATCCAGGCACCGTTCTCCTCGGTGTAGCGCAGTGCGGGGTCACCGAGAGAAACCTCGACCTCCGGGATGTCGTCAGGGAGTTCCCGCTCCTTGAATAGCCGATCGAAGTGTGCCTCTCCTGCGTCCGCACCGGCCTGGCCGTGGAACTCGGCCACGATCAGGCGCGCGAGATTCCGCTTGGCGCGGTACGGATCCACCTTCGCCGCACGCAGTGCATTCTCCAGCTCCTCGCCCCTTAGCGGGCTGGCGAGGCGGTACCATTCCTCGAGGAGCGCGTCCGGGATCGACATCGTCTTCCCGAACATCTCCTCCGGCGGCTCGGTGATGCCGATGTAGTTGTCGTACGACTTCGACATCTTGAGCTCGCCGTCGGTCCCCCGCAGGAGTGGCATGATCACGCAGACCTGCGGTTCCTGGCCGTAGCGCTCCTGAATGGTCCGGCCGACGAGGAGGTTGAACTTCTGATCGGTGCCGCCGAGCTCAACGTCGGCTTCGAGCGCCACGGAGTCGTACGCCTGCAGGAGCGGGTACATGAACTCGAGGATCGAGATCGGACGCCCTTCGGCGAAACGCTTGGCGAAGTCGTCACGCTCGAGCATGCGCGCGACGGTATAGTTGGCGGTCAATTCGAGGAGCGCCGCCAGGTCGAGTGGCGCGAGCCAGCGGGAGTTGAACTCCACGCGCACACGTTCCACGTCCAGGATCTGGCCGACCTGGTCCACGTACGTGCGCGCGTTCTCGTCGATCTGCTCGGGAGAGAGACGCGGGCGCGTCTCGCTGCGGCCGCTGGGATCGCCGACGCGCGCGGTGTAATCGCCGACGACGAAGACGACCTCGTGGCCGAGCTCCTGGAAGGCGCGCAGCTTCCGCATCGAGACGGCGTGACCGATGTGCAGGTCCGGCCGGGTGGGGTCGAAGCCCTGTTTGATGCGGAGCGGCCGGCCCTCACGCCGGCTCGCCTCGAGCTTGCGCTCCAGATCTTCCTCGGGGATGATCTCCACCGCACCGCGGCGGATTTCATCCATCTGCTCCTGGACCGGCGGAAAGCTTCGCATGGCCGCGGATTGCGTTGACCTTCAGTGAAGGGGCGCGAATCTAGGTGGGCGGCGAGGCGGGCGCAAGGCCGTAAACACCGACTGGGCCCGCCGGGCATGAACACATTGAATCTGCCCGGATCACGCCGCGAAGACGCCTACGGCCCGACAGGAGTCGAATGGCTCGCCACCAGCGCCGCCCCCCGCGCCGCATCCACATCGCGCTCCAGCACCACCGGCGGCGCGTCGAGTCGCTGCACTTCACGGATCACGTTCTCGCGCAACGGCCGCCCCGGGGCGAGCAGACCACCGGCCAGGGCGAGCGTCGGCGTCTCCTCCCAGGGGGAGAGTCGCCGCTGGAGCGTGGAGACGTGCAGCGCGAGCTCGCGCGCGGCTTCCGCGACGAGGGCCTTGGCGACGTCGTCGCCCTCGGCCGCGGCTTCGGCGACCACCGGGGCAAGCGCCGCGATCTCCCCCTTCTCTGCCCGCGCCGTCCAGCCGACGAGCTGCTCGGGCGCCGGGACCTCGGCGTGCGCGAGAGCGGCCTCAAGAAGCGACGTCATGGGGCCACGCCCGTCGTGGGCGCGCACGGCGGCGCGAAGGGCGCCCAGCCCGAGGGCGAAGCCACTTCCCTCGTCTCCGAGACGCTGGCCCCACCCGCCGGTGCGGGCGGTCCGTCCATCGGCCGTGCGCCCCCAGGCGATCGAGCCGGTCCCTCCGATCAGGAGCAGCCCGGGCCCATCGCCGAAGGCGTCGTAGAGAGCGGCCTCCGCGTCGGTGATCACGTGAATGCGCATCGCGATCGTCTCACGGATCAGCGCAGCGGTGAGCGCCAGGCGTTCGGCTTCCCGCCCGGCCCCGGCCAGTGCGCAACAGAGACCCGCGGCCGGCGGCTGGGCGCCGGCCGCACGTAGAGCGCGCTCGGTCAGATCCGCCAATGCCGCCGCCCCTGCGCCCGGGTCCTCGGGGCGCACACGCCCGGGCCCACCGAACACCCGTGCGATCTCGTTGCCCCGTGCATCCATCGCGACGGCACGCGCACGGGTTCCACCGCCATCGATGCCTACGAATACGTCCATTTTGCTCATCTTCAGATTGTGGCGGCCGAATCCCCACCCGCCGCCACTCGGCCGTCGGCGCGCTCACCATCGTCTCCACCTGACGGTGGCTGGATCGGCGCGCCGCGCAGTCGCGCACTGAGCGATCCGACCACGACGGTGATCACCGAGCCGATCAGCGCGAACCACAGCGTGTCGACCATCTTCGGGATGATCTCGAACTGCTGCGTGGCCCAGAGGACGGTCAGGATCGTCATGGCGACGCCCATCCCGAGGATCGCATCGCGCTGGGCGGCGCGCTTCGAGACCACGCCGAGGAGGAAGCCGCCCAGGAGGCCGCCGTAGGTGAAGGAAGCCACCTGGAGCGCCACCACCACGATCGGCGTGCCCTCCGAGACGAAGCGGAAGAGGATGGCGCCGCCGATCAGGATTGCCGCCCAGAGGAGCGTGAAGCGCCGCCCGACGCGGAGCATGTGCTCGGGGTCGTCCGCCCGCGAGGAGAGCGGCGCGTAGAGGTCGTGCGTCGAGGCCGAGGCCAGCGAGTTGAGCGACGAAGAGACCGTCGACATCGCGGCCGCGAAGACGGCCGCGATGATCAGCCCCGAGACTCCGGGCGGCAGCCCCTCGACGATGAAGCGCGGGAACACCTCGTCCGCCGGGTCGAACGGCACGCCGCCGTAGTGGGCGAAGAGCGCCATCCCCACCACCAGGAAGAGTGCGAACTGGCCGATCACGAGCACGCCGCTGGTGATCAGGGCCTTGCGCGCCTCGCCCAGTGAGGCCGCGGCCAGGAGCCGCTGCACGATCAGGTGGTCCACGCCGTGTGAGGCCATCGACAGGAATGCACCGCCGACGAGGCCGGTCACGAGCCAGGTCGGGTCCGCGAACGAGCCCTCGAACTTCACCACGCTCAGCTTGTCGGCCGAGCGCGCCGTCTCGACGATCGCGGCCCACCCGCCGGGCACCACCTTGGTCAGCACGGCGAGCGCGGCCACGCCTCCTACGACGTAGAGGACCATCTGCGCCACGTCGACCCAGACCACGGCGCGCAGCCCACCGAAGTAGGTGTAGACCAGCGTGAAGATCCCGGTCAGCAGGATCGCCTGCCAGTACGGCATCCCGGTGATCAGCGCGAGTGGAATCGCCGCCGCGAAGACGCGCACGCTGTCACCCAGCGCACGCGTCACCATGAAGATCACGGAGGCGAAGCGGCGCGTCACCAGCCCGAAGCGCTCCTCCAGGAGTGCGTAGGCAGTGTTCAGCCGCCCGCGGAAGTAGCCGGGCAGTAACACCGCCGCGATCACCACCCGGCCGATCAGGTAGCCGAAGGTGAGTTGGAGCATCCAGAAGTCGGAGCCGTACGCCGTGGCCGGGACGCTGATGAAGGTCAGCGCACTGGTTTCCGTGGCCACGATCGAGAGACAGATCGCCCACCACGGCAGCCCCTGCCCCGCCAGGAAATAGTCACTGGCGTCCTTCTGCCGCCCACCCCACCACACACCAAAGACGGTGACGCCCACCAGGTAGGCGACGAGGACGACGACGTCGAGCGGTGTGAATGCACCCATGCTATGCGGCCTCCGGCGACACCGGGGCACGCGTCGGCGGATTGAGATCCTCCTCCGTGGGGTACTCGGACCAGCCGAGTGCACTCGTCGGCACGGCCTGCCAGCGGGGGCGCTTGCCGTCCTTCAGG
>CALKIP010000153.1 GCA_937995995.1 uncultured bacterium | reverse complement strand
AACCCCGACCGCCGCGCACGCTTCGAGTTCATCATGCCGGCGCTGTCTGCCGACCCCGCGGAACGCGACGCCTTCTTCGAGCGGCTACACGACCCGGCCAATCGTCGCAACGAGGCGTGGGTGCTCACGGCCGTGTCGTACCTGAACCATCCGCTCCGTGCCGCGCACGCCGAGCGCTACCTCCTGCCGAGTCTCGGGCTGCTCGAGGAGATCCGTCGCACGGGCGACATCTTCTTCCCCATGCGCTGGCTCGAGGCGACGCTCGGCGGCCACAGCTCGCCCGCCGCGGCGGCTGCCGTGCACGCCTTTCTCGCCGCGAACCCGGACCTGCCCCCGCGCCTCCGCGGCAAGCTGCTCCAAGCCGCCGACCCCCTCTTCCGCGCCGCCCGACTCCTCCCAACCGAGTCGCCATCGATGCTTTTCTGATTCGGCGGCCGCCCCGGGCGAGGCCGGGCTCCATCGCTCGCTGAAGGTGCGGAGCTACGCTCCGTGCTCTCCTCCTGCACGGAACTTGCGCCCGCAACCGCCGTTGTTCCCGAGGCGAAACCAGACGGTCCGACCACAATCGAGTGGAGGAGGTCGAGGCAATGGCCGAGCGCGAGCAAAAGGGTGGTGGGGGCGTACGACTCCAGGTCGCGAGCGCCAAGCCACAGGACGTGGGACGCGGCGTGGCTCGCGTAGAGCAGGGGGCGCTGCAGCAGCTCGGGGTGCGCGAGGGCGAGATCGTCGAGATCGTCGGCAAGCGCAGCACCGCTGCGGTCGCGGTGCCGCCCTATCCCGAGGATCAGGGACTCAACATCATCCGGCTGGACGGCCTCGAGCGCGCGAACGCCGACGTCGGCATCGGCGATCATGTGGAGATCCGCCGCGCGGAGGTCAAACCCGCGCGGCGCGTCGAGCTGGCGCCCGCACAACCGAACATCCGCCTCGGCGGCTCCGGCGACATGCTGCGCCGCACGCTCCAGGGCCGGCCGCTCGTGACGGGCGACGTCGTCTCGACCTCCGTCTACCGGCGTTCGGCGACGGCGCCCGAGAGCGGGATGTTCCCCGAGGACATCTTCCGCATGTTCTTCGAACAGCCGGCGTTCGGGCTGCAGGAGATTCGCTTGCGCGTCGTCTCGACGCAGCCGAAGGGGATCGTACAGGTCGCACAGGACACGCAGATCGAGCTGCTGCCGGAATACGTCGAGGTGGCCGAGACGCCGCGACGCGCCGATGTCACCTACGACGACGTGGGCGGTCTGGGAGATACGATCCGGCAGGTCCGCGAGATGATCGAGCTGCCGCTCAAGCACCCGGAGCTCTTCTCGCGGCTCGGCATCGACCCGCCCAAGGGCGTGCTCCTGCACGGGCCACCCGGCACCGGAAAGACGCTGCTGGCCCGTGCCGTCGCGAACGAGGCGGACGCGTCGTTCTTCCACATCGCCGGCCCCGAGATCATGGGTCGCTACTACGGCGAGTCGGAGCAGCGGCTGCGTGACATGTTCCAGCAGGCGCAGCAGCAGGCGCCGTCGATCATCTTCATCGACGAGCTGGACTCGATCGCGCCGAAGCGCGAGCAGGTGACGGGCGAGGTCGAGCGGCGCGTGGTGGCGCAGCTCCTCACACTCATGGACGGGCTCGAGCCACGGCAGAACGTGGTGGTGATCGGTGCCACCAATCGGATCGACGCGATCGATGAGGCGCTGCGCCGGCCCGGCCGCTTCGATCGCGAGATCGTAGTCGGTGTGCCGGACCAGGATGGCCGGCGCGAGGTGCTGGCGATCCACACTCGCGGCATGCCACTGGCCGAGGACGTGAATCTGGACGATCTGGCTCGCACGACCTACGGCTTCGTCGGCGCCGATCTCTCGGCACTGGCCCCTGACGCCGCGATCGAGACGCTGCGGCGCAACCTGCCGAACATCAATCTGGAGGAAGCCGAGATCCCGGCCGAGGTGCTGGAGGGGCTGCGGGTCACCAGCGAGGACTTCGAGAATGCGATGCGGCGGGTGCAGCCCTCCGCACTGCGCGAGATCATGATCCAGGTGCCGAACGTCCAATGGGACGACATCGGCGGGCTCGAGGAAGCAAAGCGAATCTTGCGCGAGGGCGTCGAGCTGCCGCTCAAGAACCCGGATGCCTTCCGCCGCCTCGGGATCCGCCCTGCCAAGGGCTTCCTGCTCTTCGGTCCGCCGGGTACCGGGAAGACGCTGCTCGCGAAGGCGGTCGCACGGGAGGCCGAGTCCAACTTCATCGCGACAAAATCGAGCGACCTCCTCTCGAAGTGGTACGGCGAGTCGGAGCAGCAGGTCACCCGGCTCTTCCAGCGTGCGAGGCAGGTCGCGCCGACGGTGATCTTCCTCGACGAGATCGAGTCGCTCGCCCCACAGCGCGGCGGCGGACTCGGCGAGCCGGCGGTCACCGAGAGGGTCGTCAATACGCTGCTCTCGGAGATGGACGGACTCGAAGAACTGGAGGGCGTGGTCGTGATCGGCGCCACGAACCGGCCGACGCTGATCGACCCCGCGCTGCTTCGCCCGGGACGCTTCGACGAGCTCGTCTACGTGACGATCCCGGACCGCGAGGGTCGCCTCAAGATCCTGCGGATCCATACCGAGGAGATGCCACTCGCGGGAGACGTCGACCTGGAGACGCTGGCCGACCGGACGGCGGGCTACACCGGCGCCGACCTCGAGGACCTGGTCCGCCGTGCCGGGATGCAGGCGCTGCGTGAGGACATGGAGGCGAGCGAGGTCTCAATGCGCTTCTTCGAGCAGGCGCTCGAGGAGGTGCGCGCGTCCGTTTCGCCGGAAACCGAGCGCGAGTACGAGCGGCTGGCCGAAGAGCTGAAGCGTCGCGCCAACGAGCCGCGTCGCATCGGCTTCGCGGTGGAGAGCGTCGAGGAGCGGGCGGCACGGCGCGAGGAGGGCGGCGGAGGCCGGATCGCCGCGGATTGAGGTGCCCCTGCCCGGGTTCTCGGATTTCCTCGGGCACGGGCATGCGTACGTTCACACGTGCGAATCCGCCGGATTCGGCGTGAGAGCGGGTCTCGACGGCGGCGGGGTGGCTGGATGTGACAGAGGCGGCGCACTCGCCGCCTCTGTCCTTGCGGTCGGGTTCGGCAGCC
>CALKIP010000152.1 GCA_937995995.1 uncultured bacterium | reverse complement strand
GGACCATGACACGCATCGCCTCATCTCCTCGTGTACCAGGTGCGCGGCCGGGGTGCCGACCCGTTCGGACCGGCGCGAATGTCCCGGCTCTACCCATGCGTCGAACGAGCGAGATCGAAATCGACAAGGGGCAGATCGTGGTGCTCACGATCACGGTGCGATCTCCGCGGGCCGTGCGTCCTACTCCACCTTGAGCGCCACCATCGGGTCCACCTTCGCCGCGCGCCGTGCGGGCATCCAGCACGCGCCGAGCGCCACGATGCAGAGCAGCACCGAGACACCGGCGTAGGTCGCCGGATCGGCCGGGCCGATCCCGAAGAGGAGGCCCCGCAGCAGCCGGGCCACGGCCAGTGCGCCCATCAGTCCGACGGCGAGCCCGACGAGCACCGGCCGCATCCCCTGGCCCAGCACCATGCGAACGACCTCGCCCTGCGACGCGCCCATGGCGATCCGCACGCCGATCTCACGGGTGCGGCGAGTGACGACGTACGCAAGGACACCGTGTACCCCGACCGCCGCGAGGATCAGCGCGAGCCCGCCGAAGAAGCCGAGTAGCTGCATCGTGAAGCGCGGCTGCGAGACGGCTCGCGAGAGCGTCGTCTCCAGCGCCTCGACACCGAAGACCGCGAGTTCCGGGTCCAGGCGTTCGAAGATGGCGCGGACCGCGGGCACCACCGATTCGGGATCGGCAGCCGTCCGGACGAGGAGCGATGCGCTGGTGAGCGGGAGCTGTGCGAGCGCAGGGTACGCGGCGGGACGTACGGTAGCGCCGGGTCCGTCGAAGTGCTCGTCACCGATCACGCCCACGATCTCGCGCTCCGTCCCGAAGATCTCGATGCGTCGGCCGACCGCCTCGCCCTCGGCCAGAAAAGCGCGGGCAAAGGCCTCGTTCACCATCGCGACGGGCGGCGCATCGGAGTGGTCGCGCTCGTCGACCGGCCGGCCCCGGACCAGCCGTACCCCCGCGGCGTCCAGGTACCCCGCCGATACCGGCCGCAGCACCACCTCCGGCTGGCGCTCGGCCTCTTCCACCGTCTGGCCGTCGAGCCGGAAACTCGTGGTCCAGGAGGGGTCGAGTGGGTGCGCCATGGCGAGTGCCGCCGCCTGGACTCCCGGCAATGCGGCGGCCTCACGGCGCACGGCGTCGTAGAAGGCGCGCACCTCGGGGTAGTCGGGGAAGCGGGCGAAGCTCTGGGGATAGCGCGAGGCCGGGAGGACGAACTCGAACTTGACCACGCTCTCCGCACGAAAGCCGGGATCCACCTGTGCGAGCCGCCAGAAGCTGTGGAGCAGAAGACCGGCGCCGCTGACCAGGACCACGGCCAGCGCCATCTCGGCGGCGACGAGTGCGCCCCGAACCCGCATCGCGCGCCGCGTGCTCGTCCCCCCACGCTCGCCGACCGTGGCCAACCCCGAACTCACGTCCACGCCCCGTGCCTGGAGTGCGGGCACGAGACCGAAGCCCAGTCCCACGGCGGCCAGCGCACCGGCGATGGCGGCGAGGACCCGGCCATCGATGGCGATGGAGGAAAGCCGCGGCACGTCGCCCGGCACGAGGGCGAGCAGCGCGTCCAGCGAGAGGTGGGCGAGCGTCGCGCCCGCCGCACCGGCGAGGAGCACGAGGAGCAGCATCTCGGCGGTGAACTGGCGCGTCAGACGCCACGGCGTCGCGCCGAGCGCCGTACGCACGGCGACCTCACGGGTCCGGTCCGCGCCTCGGGCAAGAAGCAGGTTCGCCACGTTGACGCACCCGATGAGCAGCACGAACGCCACGGCCGCGAGCAGGATGAGGAGCGGCGCGCGAACGCCGCCGAGCATGACGTCGCGCAGCGGCTCCGCATGCATCGTCCGCCCCTGGTTGTCCGCGGGGTGGGCGGCCTCCAGCTCCGCGGCGATACGGCCCAGCTCGCGTCTCGCGTCCTCGAGCGTCGCGCCGGGCGCGAGCCGCGCGACGACGCCGAGATCGTGCACGCCGCGTGGAGCCGAGGTCGGTGTCGCCTGGAGCGGGATCCACAGATCCGTTGCCGCGGAGGGGTACGCGAAGGTGGACGGGAGCACGCCAACGATGGTGTGGACGACGTCGTCGATGCGGACCGACGTGCCGACCACGCCGGGATCACCGCCGAAGCGACGGCGCCACAGCCCTTCCGAGAGGACCGCCACGCGCTCGCCGCCGGGCGCGTCCGCCGCCGCGTCGTACGCGCGACCGAGGAGCGGGGCGGTTCCGAGCAGCTCGAACAACTCGTGCGAGGCGGCCGTGGCCATGACGCGCTCCGCACCGGACGTCGAACCGAGGCTTTGCGACCGCGTGCGATACGCCGCGACCGCCTCGAGCGTCCGCATCCGCGCCCGAAGGTCGAAGAGGTCCGGCGCGCTGAACCCCTCGCGCGTGGTCCCGCTGTGCCTGTCGCCCTCGAAGAGCCGGACGATACGATCCGATTCCACGTACGGCAGCGGCCGGATCAGCACGCCGGCGACTACGCTGAAGATCGCGGTCAACGCGCCGATCCCGAGCGCCAGGGTGAGCCCGGCGGCCAGCGTGAAGCCGGGCGCTCTGCGCAGCGAGCGCAGGGCGTAGCGGAAGTCCTGTAGCATTGTCTCCATCGTCGTCACCCCTCCTGCCGCAGGGCCGTCATCGGGTCGACTCGCGCGGCCGTGCGTGCCGGCGCCCAACTCGCCAAGAGGGCGACGACCGCGAGAACGACGACGACCGCCGCGAGCGTCGCCGGGTCACTCGGGCGCACCCCATGGCTCACCCCCTCCACGAATCGTCCCAGGCCGAGCGTGGCGGGCAGTCCAATCAGCATGCCGAAGGCGACCAGCACCGCGCCCTCTCCCACCACGAGGCGCAGGATCTCGCCACGGCGCGCGCCGAGTGCGGCACGGATCCCGATCTCCCGCACCCGCGCCCGCGTCCAGAAGCTGAGCATGCCGTAGATTCCGACCGCGGCCAGCGCCAGCGCGAGCGCGGCGAACGAGCCGACCAGGGCAAGGAGGAAGCGCTCGTGGCGAATCGAGCGAGCGACGAGCCCGTCGACAGGTGTGGCGTCGTTTATGGCGAGCGTCGGCGCGATGCGCCAGATCTCACGCTTGATGTCGGCGATGACGCGCCCCGCAGGCGCGTCGGCGTGCACGACGAGAGTCATCGAGCCGAACGGGTACTGTGCCATCGGAAGGAACACTTCGGGCCGTGCCTCCTGTGTGAGGCCGGTATGGAGGACGTCGCCGACGACGCCGACGATCTCGCGCGCGCCATCATTCCCGAACTCCAGCCGGATCCGCTTGCCCACCGGGTCCTCGCCCGGGAAGTACAGACGCGCCATCCGCTCGTTGATCACGGCGACCGGTCGCGACCCCGCCCGGTCCTCGGCCGTGAACGCCCGTCCCGCGTGGTGAGGGACCCCGAGCGTCCGGAAGAGGTCCGGCGTCACGATGTTCACGAACGTGTTCCTCGCCATCCCCGGCTCGGCCGGTACGCCCTCCAGCTCGACCGCGACCTCGATCGCGATGTCCGCCTCGGCGAACGGGAACGCGGATGCAGCCGCCGCCCCGTGCACGCCGGGCAGGGCCTCGACTCGCTCGAGCACCTCCTCGAAGAACAGCAGGCGCCGCTCGGGCGGACGGTCGTAGACGAAGAGCTGGACCGCGACCCGGTCCTCGGCCGCAAACCCCGGGTCGACGCGCAGCAGCCCGACGAAGCTGCGCAACAGCACCCCGGCGCCCGCCAGGAGCACGACCGCGATGGCGACCTGAGCGACGACGAGGCCGCGGGCGGCGCGGCGCTGTGTCGGCGTTCCGGTGACTCCGCGTCCACCGTCGCCGAGGGCGAGAGCCGGCTCGCCGCCGAGGCGGAGCGCCGGCAGCGCCCCGAAGACCGCCGCGGCGAGCATCGCGGCAACGGCGAAGGCCAGGACGCGGCCATCCACGACGGCCAGTTCGAGGCGCGGTACATCCGGAGGCGCCAGAGCGAGCGCCACATCCACGATCATGGGCGCCGCGAGCACGCCGAGCCCGCCGCCCAGCAGTGCAATGAGAAGGCTTTCCGTGAGCGCATGCCGGATCAGGCGACCCGATGATGCCCCGAGCGCGCGTCGCACGGCCACCTCACCGCGCCGGGCAAGGCCACGGGCGAGAAAGAGGTTCGCCACGTTGCTGCACGCGATGAGGAGGAGCAGGCCGACGGCGCCCAGGAGGATCAGCAGCGCAGGACGCGCCTCGCTGACGAGCTGGTCGGGGAGCGGGACCGCCGCGATCCCGGTATTCGTGTTCGTCCGCGGGTACTCACGGGCGAGCTCGGCGGCGATGCGGTCCAGGTCCGAGCGCGCCTGTTCGCCGCTGACTCCAGGTCGGAGCCGTGCCACCACGGTCAGGCGCTGCGACTCGCGGGCGCGCCGACCCTCGCGGCTGAACTCGACCGGCGCCCAGGCCTCGGTCTGCTCGCCGGAGAGCGTGAAGTCGCGCGGCAGCACGCCGACCACGGTGTACGGCTCGCCATCCAGGTTCAGCGTTCTCCCGACAAGGTCGGGATCGGCGCCGAACCGCCCACGCCAGGCCTCGTAGCCGAGCACGACGACGCGACGGCCCTCCTGGTGGTCCTCGGGTGTCAACGTTCGCCCCAGCAGCGGAGCCACGCGCATGACCCGAAAGAAATCCTCGCTGACCCGACCCGCGGTGAGATTCTGCGGCTCGCCGGCACCGAGGTAGTCGAAGCCGTAGGGCTCGATCGCCGCCACGCCATCGAAAGCCCGGGTGCGCTCTCGCCAGTCCGCGAAGTTGGCGGGGGCGACGAGGAGCCGGTCGGCGCCCGTCGCCCGGTTCGTCTCCCACAGCACCTGCACGCGCTCCGCATCGGGCACGGGGAGAGGGCGGAAGAGGACGGCATCGGCGATGCTGAAGATCGCCGTATTCGCACCGACCCCGAGCGCAAGCGTGAGCGCCGCGACCATCGTGAAGGCCGGCGTGCGGCGCAGTGTGCGTACAGCGTAGCGAACGTCCTGGAGCAGTGAATCCATCGATCCCCCTTCATCTCGGACCTTCATCACTCGGGCATGGGGCCCGGCACTCCGCACCGGATCCGGATCGCTCGACCTTCGTCGGTCGTGCCGACGGGATTCCCTGCCCACCCGGCGGGCATACGGCACGCGCCGAGGACGACTCCGGCGATTGGGCCCACGACCGCGGTTCAGGTCAGCGAATCGACCCGATGAACTCGGCGATCCCCTCGACCAGCTCGGGCGCAACGGGGAGCGACGGGTCCATGTACGCCGTCCGGAGCTGCTCGAAGCGGTCCCCGCCTGATTCCTTGAGCACGTGGTTCATCCCCTCGACGATGAGAAGCCTGGCCGATGGCCGTGCGTCGGCCAGGATCCGGGCCTCGGCCGCGTCCACCTGTATGTCTGTCGTGCCCTGGGCAATCAGAACGGGGACGTCGAGCCGTGCGATCTCTTCGGCCGGGTCATAGCGGAACCAGGAGACCAGGTACGGCTGCACGCTCGGGCGGAAGAGCACGAAGAGACCCGGCGGCACGGAGTCGGGAAGACTTCCTGCCTCGAATGTCGCCACGATCGATTCGGCCTCGTCGAGTAGCGCCGGCGGCAGGTTTTCGGCGAGCTGGTCGCGGAGCACGTCCGCCGCGGGCCGCCCCGCGCCTGCTGCTGAAACGAACGCGTCCGCTTCCGCCTGCCGCGCCGCGACCATCCCGATGAGCGAACCCTCGCTGTGGCCGATCACGGTCACCGTCGAGAACCGTGGGTCGTCCCGGAGCAGCCGGATCCACCCCGCGGCATCCTCGATGAAGTGCTCGAAGCGGAGGTCGGCCTCGCTCGTCGCCGCAGGCGCGCTCTCGCCGACTCCGCGCTTGTCGTAGCGGACCGAGGCGATCCCCCGTGCCGCGAGGGCCTCGGCGAGCAGCTTCAGGCTGTCGTTCCTGCCCGGCAGCCCGAGCGAATTGCCGTCCCTATCCGTCGGCCCCGAGCCGGCGATGAGGAGTGCGACGGGGTAGGGAGCCGCGCCCGTTGCGGGGAGGAGCACCGTGCCGTGGATCGTGCCGGTGCCGGTCTGGAGGGCGATGGCCTCCTCGATGCCACTCGCCTCCTCGACGCCGCTCCCGTCCGGCTGCTGTGCCTCCAGTGCCTGGCTCGCCGAGACCGCAATGGTGAGCGCAAGTACAGCTGTACGAGTGGGGCTACGCATGGTGCATTCTCTGGTCAGAGACCCTTTCGTGGCGTTCGGGCACGAACCCCGAACCGAAGACGTGTGCGGCCGCGGCGACGGAGCGGCGCACCCTGCGGCACTCGGTTCCACCTCGTGGACGCAGCCGCATCCGCCGTGGTGGCGGACCCGCCACCGCCGAGCCGCCTACCCGACCTCGGCGGGCAGCTCCGTCGCCCCCACCTTCAGCCGGTACGCGGGCACGCGCTTGATGGCCGAGGCGATCCACGCCGCCGCCTCGGTGCGCGACGTCGGCGCGAGTGGCACGCCCACGGCCTCCCAGAGTGCGCGCACGGCCTCGGCCGGTGCCAACGGCTCCCACCCGGTGCCGCCGTCCGGGACACGGGCGGGGGGCGCGAATCGCTCGGGCGTGCCCGTGCGCGGGTGGACCGGGCCGAGCTCGGCATAGGCGAGGAAGGGTTTGCCGTCCGCTCCGGTCCGCCAGTCCTTCGCGGCCAACTGGGGAAGAAAAGCCTCGAGCGTGCCCGGCCAGAGCCGCACGCCGCGGTCCCAGGCGTAGAGCGCGAGCGTCTCCGGATCGATCCACGAGAGGTCCTCGGCTAGCGGGCGCCACCCCGCGCCCACGAGTCGGAGCAGCGTGGTGCTCTTCCCGACGCCGCTGCGGCCGAGCAGCGCCGTCGCCCGCCCATCCTCGCCCGGCGGCACGGCGACGGCGGCGTGCAGCGGCACCAGCCCGCTCGCGCGCAGCGCCTCGCAGAGTGCGACGTGCAGCGCGGCCAGTGCCTCGGCCGAGCCGGCGGCGTTTCCCCACACCTGAATCCGCGCGGCCTCGGGCTCGAGCTCCAGCCGCACGCCGGCGCCGTCGCTTCGCCACTCCCAGACGGTCCCCTCATGATGCCACGTCTGATCGAACCCGGGCATCGTCGCACGCACCCGTTCGCCCTCGAGCGCGGCGCCTCGGTCGCCCTCGTCCGCCCCCACACCCTCGAGCGTGATCGCGAAAGGGTGTGCGTCCGGCGCGTGCTCCGGACGGTGCCAGTGCTCCTCCAGCCAGCGTCGCAACGCCGTGGGAATGCGCCGCGCGCGGAGTGGGCGGCCGAGGACGGGGAAGTCGATGGCGACCGCCTCACCCCCCTTGCCCGCGAGGTCGGCCTGCAGGCGGCGCTCGGCCGTGCCGCCGTCCACGCCGGAGCGGTCAGCGGCCCGCGGCATCCGCTCGCACCTCGACCAGGCCGGCCTCGAGCAGCTCGTCGAGGAGGCGGCGCACGTCGGCTTCGACGGTTTCGGGCGCGGCGTCATACGCCGAGACGACGTCGCGTACCAGCGCCTCCGCGCCCGCCGGCAAGGCGCGCCAGACCCGGCGTCCGGTCTCGTTCAGACTGAACATCTCCTGCGTCTTCGGGTTCAGCAGGATCAACTCGTCGTCCAGGTCGGTCTCGATCACATCGGGCAGGGCGATGTACACTCGCGCCATGGTTCAGTCCTTCGTCGGCCCGCTGCTCTTCATCGGCCAGCGGAACGTTTCGTTGTAGTAGTGGTCGACGGCTGGCTCGCCCAACTCCGGGAGCACGCGGCCGTCGAACTCGACCCAGGCGTGGCCGTCGATGCGGCCGCCCTCTCGCCGCACACCGCTGACGAATACGACCGGCCACCCCTCGCGGCGCAGTGCACGGTAGATCGCGAGGGAGCGCAGCACGCAGTCGCCGCCGGGGTTCAGGCGGAGGAACCGCGTCGCCCAGCGGATCGCGCGCACGGTCCGCAGCCGGCGACGCGGCGAGGAGCGGACGGGGGCAACGGGCGGCGTCGCCTCCTCGAAGAGCCGTCGCAGGTCCGGCTCGGCCTGGAGTCTGCGCCGCGTGGCCGCGAGGTCCGGCAGCACGCGTGCGATATCGAAGGCAAGGCCCGGTGCGAGCAGTAGGAGGTGCGCCCAGGTCCACCGGCCGGTGAAGAGCCCCCGCTCGCGGCGGAGGATCCACGCCCGGCGCATCCGGTCAGTGCGCGACGGCACGAGCTCGAGACGAGCACGGTCCGGGTCGCACCGCTCGAAGAAGTGCCTCAACGTGCGTTCGCAACGCAGCTCACGGGCGCGGCGCGCCACTGCTTCGCGCGAGACGCGCGCCGAGAGCAGCCGGGCGTCGATCGCATCGTGCGGCTTCAGGTAGCCCGCCTCCGACCACAGGCGCTGGACGACGAGGCCGACCACGAAGGCGTCGACATCGTGCGGCACCCGGACCGTCGTGCCCTCCCACTCGAAGCGCTCGGAGCGCTCCCACACCGCCCGCGTGATCCGCGGCTGCGCTCTGCCCCACACCCTTCGGTGCACGATGTAGCGGTGCAGGTCGATCATGGTCCCGGCCGGGCCAAAAAGGCCGCAGATCTCGTGGGTTCGTCTGAATCGCCGCGGCGTCTCGGCCCACCCGTTCTCCCGTGCCACGGCAATGGCCGCCTCCCCGTGCTCCGGCCGCACGAGGATGTCGACGTCGCCATGAAAGCGCATCCCCGGCTTCGGATAGACGAACTCGGCCAGGTGGAACCCCTTGAAGAGCAGCGCCTCGACCCCGGCGTCCGCCCAGGCACGCACCAGCGCCGTGACCTCGCCCCGCATGATCTGGTGACGACGCAGCGAACCGAGGTAATCACCGCGGAGCTCGCCGCGACGCGGGTCGTCGGCCGGCAGCGCGCAATAGGCGAACGCCGCGAGCCCGGCTGCGCGCAATACGGTGGGGCTCGCCGGATAGCGGTGGTCGAGCAGGAACGCCCGGACCTCGTCGCGCCGGATGCGGAGCGGCGTGCGGGGGTCGACGGGCGGCAGTGTCGGCGACGGCTCGACCCGCTCGCCCACGCCGCCCCGATCTCGGGCATTCATGAACATTCGCGTAAGCTACTCCTGTCGTTGTAGCGACGCGGGGCAGGGCACGCTCGACCTCATCGCCCTGCCGCCGCGCAAGCTCCTGGCTCTACTCCGCCCTGAGCGCCACCATCGGATCCACCCGCGCCGCGCGCCGTGCCGGGACCCAGCACGCGGCGAGTGCGACCAGTGCGAGCACCGTCGGCGCGAGCAGGAACGTGACCGGGTCGGTGCTGCTGACCTCGAAGAGGAGCGAAGAAAGTAGCCGCGTCATCCCGAGCGCTCCCGCGATCCCCACCACGAGCCCGACCCCGGCCACCCGAGCGCCCTGGCCGAGCACCATGCCGACCACGCCTCGGGCCTCGCCACCGAGCGCCATGCGGATCCCGATCTCGTGGCGCCGCTCGGCCACCGTGTACGACAGGACGCCGTACGTCCCCACGGCGGCCAGCGCGAGTGCCACGCCTGCGAAGAGGGTGAGGAGCAGAGTAATGAAGCGCGGGCCGTGGACCGAGCCCGCCAGGTTCGCCTCCATCGACTGGACGTGCGCGAGCGGGAGCGTACCGTCGAGCGTCCGCACGACCTCCCGGACCGCTCCGACCTGCCTGAGCGGATCACCCGCCGTGCGCACCGCGACGTACATCATCTGCGGCGCTCCGCCGAGCGCCGGGAGCTGCGGTACGTGCATGTAGATCTCCGTCCCCGTCTCCTCGGACAGCCCGCCCTGCTTCACATCCTTCGCCACGCCCACGATCGTGAACCATTCCGGGAAACCCCACGGCCGGAGCCGCTGTCCGATCGGGTCCTCGTCAGGATAGAAGACTCTGGCCAGTGATTCGTTCACGACGGCGACAGGCGTCGCCACGGCATCGTCGCCAGATCCGAACGCCCGACCATGCACGATGGGGATCCCCATCGTCTCGAAGTAGCCGGTATCGACGTGGTTCAGGAAATCCACGTTGTGCACCGGGCCGTCCGGCGTCGGCTGCTTCCCCTCGAACTCCGCATCCGTCAT
The DNA here is from genome assembly GCA_937995995.1 of uncultured bacterium. GTDB lineage: Bacteria > Gemmatimonadota > Gemmatimonadetes > Longimicrobiales > RSA9 > CALBZE01. Next base: position 4,663 of record CALKIP010000152.1, on the reverse strand, counting down.
CTGGGCCCCCCGTACCGGTGGCAGCCCGGTCATCGCCGTGGCGCCCCGCACGCCGGGGAGCGTCTCGATCCGCTCGATCAGGGTCCGGAAGAACGCGACCCGGTCCTCCGGCTCCGGGTAGCGCGGCCCGGGCAGGAAGAGCTGGAAGGTGAGGAGCGACTCCGTGTCGAAGCCCGGATCGACCTCCTGTAGCTGCGCGAAGCTGCGCAGCAGCAGCCCGGAGCCGACCACCAGCATCACCGCGAGCGCGAGCTCCGCCACGACCAGTGCGCTGCGCAGGCGACGCCGCCCCGCGGCGGCCGTCGTACGTCGCCCTCCTTCCCGCAGCGCCATGGTCATCGCCCGTGGCGCGATATGGATGAGCGGCGCGAGGCCGAAGAGCAGTCCGGTCACGACCGACACGCCCAGGGTGAAGAGGAGCACGGTCCCATCCAGCCCCACCGCATCCGCCCGTGGCACGCTCCCCGGACTCGTGGCCAGGAGCGCTCGCACAGCGACGTCGCCGAGAAACATGCCGACTGCGCCGCCGATCACCGCGAGGACGATGCTCTCCGTGAGGAACTGCCGGACCAGGCGACGCCGCGCCGCGCCCAGCGCCGTGCGCACCGCCACCTCCTTCTGCCTCGACTCCGCACGGGCGAGGAGCAGATTCGCCACATTCGCGCAAGCGATCAGCAGCACCAGCCCGACGGCGCCGAACAGGATGAGGAGCTTGGAACGCGCCTCACCGACCATCTCGTCCGCAAGCCCCTTCACCAGGATCCGGTGCGTCGAGTCGTTCGGGATATGGAAGCCCGGTCGTGCCTCGGCCCAGCGCGCGAGGACCGCGTTCAGCTCGGAGCGTGCCCCCTCGATCGTCGTCCCCGGCGCCAGGCGGCCGACAACCCTGAGGTGGTGCGAGCCCTGATCCATCGGCTGCGCCGGCAAGGCGAGTGGGACCCAAACGTCCACGCCCGCATCGGCGATGTCGAAGCGCGGTGGCATGACCCCGACGACCGTGCGCAGCGCTCCATTCACCTCGACTCGCCTGCCGATGATCGAGCGGTCCTCGCCGAACGCGTTCCGCCACATCCGGTCCGAGAGGATCACCACCGGATCCGCGCCGGGTACGTCCTCTTCCGGAAGCAGCGTCCGGCCGAGCTGGGCCGGCACGCCGAGCGTCGTGAAAAATCCAGCGCTCGCCACCGCAGACGTCACCCGGAGCGGCTGGTCGTCTCCCATCACGCTCGCCGCGCCCACCCGCCACGCACCGACCGTCGAGTACGACCGCGTCAGCTCCTCCACCCCTCGGAACTCGGACGGCGAAAGCCCGAACTGATCGGACCCGAGCGCCGTGAAGTGGCTGTGCAGATAGACCAGCCGCTCCGGTTCCCGATACTCCAGCGGCTTCAGCAGCACAGTGTTGACCAGGCTGAAGATCGCCGTGGTCGCGCCGATCCCGAGCGCTAGCGTGAGGCCTGCCGCGGCGGTGAAGCCCGGGCTCTTCGCCAGCGTTCGGATGGTGTAGCGGATGTCGTGGAATAGTTGGTCCATGTCTCCTCACCGCCCCCTCAAAGCCACCATCGGATCCACCATCGTCGCCCTCCTCGCCGGCAGATAACTCGCCGCCAGAGCCACCCCGCAGAGCACGACCGTCACCCCCACGAAGGTCAGGGGATCCGTCGCCCGCACTCCGAAAAGCAGCCCCGCCATGAGCCTCGTCAGCCCCAGCGCCCCCACGATCCCGATTCCCGCCCCGGCCCCGGCGATCGCGAGCCCGTGCCGCACCACCATCCCTCGCAGCGCTCCGCGATCCGCCCCGAGCGCCATGCGGAGCCCCAGCTCCGTCGTGCGCTGGGCGACCGAATACGAGATCACGCCGTAGACCCCGACGGACGCAAGCAGCAGCGCCGCCAGGGCGAAGAGCGCGAAGAGCGTCGCGTACATCCGCGAATCGGAGACGGAATCTGCGGCGAGCTGCGCCATCGTCGTCACCGCCGACGTGGCGAGCAGAGGATCCATCGCCCGCAGCTCCGAGCGAAGCACTCCCGCCAGCCGCAACGGATCCGTCGCCGTCCGCAGCACCACGTTCATGGAGCGCGACGTATACTGTGCGTGCGGCGCGTAGATCGTCGGCCGTACCTCGGTCCTGACGCCCGTGTGCAGCACCGCGCCCACCACGCCGACGATCTCGGCCAGCCTCCCGTTCACCACGAGCCGTCTGCCGATCGGGTCGGCCTCGGGGAAGTAGCGCCGGGCCAGAGTCTCGTCGATGACGACGACCGGCGACGCATCCCTCCGGTCCGCAGTTCCGAACGTCCTGCCACGACGCAGCGGGATCCCCAGCGCATCGAAATAGTCCGGCGTGATGGCCTGGATCAGTGCGACCGGCCGGCTCTCCCCCGGCGGCGGCTCCGGCTGCCCCTCGAGGAGGAAGTCCATGTCCGTCACCGAGCCCGAGAGCGGCAACGAGCTGTTCGCCGCCGCGTGCAGTACGCCCGGCGCCGCCTCCAGCCGCTCGAGCAGCGGCTCGTAGAAACCGACCACTGCGGCCGCATCCCCGTAGCGCGCCTCCGGCAGCGTCAGCCGCGCGGTAAGCACGTTCGCCGTCTCGAAACCCGGGTCGACGCGCCGCATCTCGATGAAGCTGCGGATCATGAGCCCCGCGCCGGCCAGCATCACGAGCGAGAGCGCCAGTTCACCGATGGCCAGCGCATCCCGCACCCGGCGCTGCCTGCGCCCGCCGCCCGCGCCACCGCGCCCGCCCTCCCGTAATGCGTTGGCCATGCTCCCGCGCAGCACTTGCAGCACCGGCACGAGCCCGAAGACCGCACCCGTCGCCAGGGTGATCAGCGCCGCGAACCCCATGACGCGCAGGTCGATCGCGACCTCGCCCGCACGGGGTATCCCCGCCGGCGCCAGCGCAACGAGCCCGTCGAGCGCCCAAGCGCCGAGCAGCACGCCGACCAGCCCACCGAGCGACGCGAGCAGCAGGCTCTCCGTCAGGAGCTGGCGCGCGAGCCGGCCCTTCCCCGCGCCCAGCGCCGCACGCACCGCGATCTCGGTCTCCCTCCGCGCCGCCTGCGTGAGGAGCAGGTTCGCCACGTTCACACAACCGATCAGAAGCAGGAACCCGACGGCGCCGAGCAGCGCGAGCAGTGCGGGCCGGACCGGCCCCGCGACCTCCTCGTGCAGCGTGGTCAGCGCGATCCGGATCCCCCGGTTCGCCTGCGGATCGTCATCGGCGAGCCGGCTCATCACGGTGTTCAGGTCCACCTGCGCCCGCTCGACCGTCACGCCCCCCGACAGCCGCCCCACCACCCGCAGGAAGATGCAGCGCCGCCCGCAGATGTTCGGGATGTCTCGCAACGGCGCCCAGAGCTCGGCCTGCGTCAGGTACGGGAACTCGAAGCCCGACGGCGTGACGCCGACCACCACGTACGATTCGCCGTCCAGCGTCACGGTGCGGCCGATCACGCCCGCGTCCCCGTCGAAGCGTCGCTGCCACAGCCCGTGCGACAGCACGGCGACCGGCGGCGCGCCCGGCGCCTCGTCCTCCCGCGTCAACGTCCGCCCGAGCAGTGGCTGCACGTGCAGCACGTCGAAGAAGTCGCCCGCGACCCGGGCGCCCGCGATGCGCTCGGCCTGCTCGCCCCCCGTCAGCGTGAACGCCGCGCCCGTGAATGCCGCCATCGCCTCGAACGTCGTGTTCCGCTCACGCCAGTCGACGAAGTTCGGCGGCGACGTCCACTCCTTCGCGATGCTCCCCCGCTCCCGCTCGTCCTGCCACACCATGACCAGCCGGTCCGGTGCGTCGTACGGCAACGGCCGCAGCAGTAAGGTGTCGACGAAGCTGAAGATCGCCGTATTCGCCCCGATCCCGAGCGCCAGCGTGAGCACGGCAGCAACCGCGAAGCCCGGGCTCTTCACCAGCGTGCGAAACGCGAAGCGCAGGTCCTGGATCAGCGTGTCCATGGGTCGTGTTCTCGATCAAGCGGAAGGGTGGGCGCCGGCGTGCCTGCGCCTCAAGAACCCGCCGTCGCCGGCGCGGCGGCACGCGACGTCGCCTCGTCGCCCTCGATCCAGCCGTCCTTCAGGTAGATCACCCGATCGCCGTACGACGCGTTCTCCTCCGAGTGCGTGACCTGCACGATCGTCGTGCCCTCCTGGTTCAGCCGCTTGAAGAGCTGCATGATCTCGCGCGCCTGCTGCGAGTGCAGGTTCCCCGTCGGCTCGTCCGCCAGGATCAGCTTCGGCTCGGCGACGATCGCGCGCGCCACGCCCACGAGTTGCTGCTGCCCGCCCGAGAGCTGCGTCGGGTACAGATCCTTCTTCGCCACGATCTGGAACCGGTCCAGGATGTCCGCGACCCGCGCCTGCCGCTCCTTTCGCGGCACGTTCCGGTACGAGAGCGGAATGTCCAGGTTCTCCGCCACCGTCAACGTGTCCAGTAGGTGGTACTGCTGGAAGACGAAGCCGATGTTCTGCCGATTCAACTCCATGCGCTTCTTCGGCTTCAGCGCGTGCACCGGCTCGCCCAGGAAGTGGTACTCGCCCGTCCACTCATGATCGAGCATCCCCAGGATCCCGAGCAGCGTGGACTTCCCCGCACCCGACGGACCCATGATGGTGACGAACTCACCCTCCCGGATGTCCAGGGTGATGCGTCGCAGTACGAACGTCC
>CALKIP010000151.1 GCA_937995995.1 uncultured bacterium | reverse complement strand
CGTGTAGCCGTAGGTGATCGCCCAGCGGTCGTAGCTGCCGACGCTCGGGTTGTAGAAGTAGCCGCCCGTGCCGTACGCCTCGAGGTTCACGGTTGGGTAGTCCATGACCGAGCCGAAGACGCCACGCGTCTCCGCCCATTCGGCGTCGGTCAGCTTGTCGAGCGGCGTATCCACGGACGAGCGGAAGTTGTGGCGCAGCCCGAGCGTGTGGCCGACCTCGTGCATCGTCACCCACTTGAGCGCCTGGCCGACGTACTCCATCGGCACCGCCTCGCCCGGGGAGATGACGCCCTCGGCCGTGAGCAGTGCGCGCAGCGTCGCACCCTGTGCCGACAGCGCCGCGCCCAGCGACGCGACCTCGCCGCCCGCCTCAGCGATCGCCAGCTCCTCGGGCGAGGCGGTGAGCGCCTCACGGACGGCGACGCCCGGGCTCACCTTCGAGCGCCAGTCGCTCTTGAAGCCGAGGATCATGTTGGCCTCGATCAGGATGTCCGCATCCAGGATCTCGCCCGTGCGCGGGTCGACGACCGACGGGCCGATCGCGCCGTAGCCCGGCCGGTCCGAGGTGTTCCAGCGGATCGTCGCGTAGCGCAGATCCTCGGCATCGGCGCCCTCGGGGAGCATCTCCGCCCGGATCGCGTTCTTCCACCCCGCGGCTTCGTACGCCCGGTTCCACTCCTCGACGGCCTCGATGATGTAGGGCCGGTACCGCTCGGGGATGTTGTGGTCCAGGTAGTAGACGATCGGCTCGACCGGCTCCACGAGTCCATCCGGACCCGCCGGCCCCTTCGGCTCCAGCCGCCAGCGGTTCACGTAGCGCACGAAGAAGTCCTCGCCGTCGTCGTTCGAGAAGTCCTTGTGCACCGTCATGAAGTAGCCGACGCGGTCGTCGGCCAGCCGCGGCCGCATCGGCCGCTCGGGCAGCTTGGCGAAGGAGTAGTGTACCGAAACCGGCACGTAGCGCCCGTCCGGCACCGAGCTGAGCGGCACCGGCTGGCCCGGCTTGAACGTCAGTTTGGCGCGCAGGTTCAGGTTCTCCGGGAACGCCTTGACCGACTCGAGCCAGCTCCGCTCGCGGTCGAAGGTGGCCCGCCCCTGCTGGCCCGGCCGCGAGATCGCGCGATTCACCACGTCGCCCACACCGGAGAGGTCGGAGACGAGCCAGCCGTAGATGTCGAAGACAAGCGCCGAGTCCTCGCGCATCGACTCGAGCTTCGCCGAGGCCAGGACCGAGGAGCCGAAGGTGAGGTCGACCGCCTTCTGCACCGCCGGGTCGTCGCCGCCCGTGAAGCGGTGCGGGCGCTTCACCAGGAAGACCCGATCACCGTAGCGCTCGAAGGCGACGATGCTGCCCTCGAAGATGTTGAGCATCGTGCCGCCGAAGAGCCCGCCGGCGCCGATCCCCTGTGCGATCTCGTACGTGATCAGGAAATCCTCGCCCAGCCGCTCCTGCGGCACCGCGATCCAGAGCTTGTCACCCTTGTGATACGTGTCGAAGAAGCCGGTCCGCACCTCGGCGCCGCGGACCAGCTGGTCGAAGGCCTTGAGCCCGTCGGCCGGCCGCGCGGATTGCGCAGGCTGAGGCTGCGGCTCCGGCGCGCCACGGCCCGGCAGGATCGAACAGCCGGATAGGGTCAGAATCGCGAGCGCCGTAAAGGCGATGGGCATGCTTGAAGATCGTTTCATCAGTCTCGTTCCAGAAAATCGGAATGGATCGGGCGATCGCGGGCGCTTCCCCCACCCTGCTGCGAAGCAGCTCTCCCGCCGGCGCAAGCCGGCCCTCCCGCGCCGCGCAGCGGCGTCCTCCCGCCGGCCCCAGGCCGGCCCTCCCGCTGCCGAAGGCAGCCCCCACGGGCCGCAGGCCGGCCCCTTCGGTATACTACGATGCTCAATACTGGCGCAAGGTTGCACGTTGCCGCGACCAGGCGACGGCTCCCCTGACCCACCATGTCGAGGTCCGACGTGGCGATCACTCTCCGGGACCTGGGATGGGTACCGCGGTCGGACGCCGGTCCGGCCGTGAGCGGGTCGAAAATCGTAACCAACCCCTCGCCAGCGACTCGCATCGAGATCGTCATCGAAAAGCGAGTCGAATCTCGTCGCGGAATCGCTGAATCGCGATCGCCATCGAGATCGGGCGCGTTTTCCGGGCACGATCTCGATGGCGATGTTCAGCGGCACGTCCAGGACGATCTTCGACTCGCTCCCGCAGCGCGGCAGTCCAGCCGGGCCTACTCGTTCACGGCGCCGCCCGCGCGGTTCCGGCAGACGCTCGGGTAGCGGTCGCAGTAGCCGACCGTCTCGCCGATGGTGCCGGCGTTGAGGAGCGCATGGACGACGGCGCGGCCGAGTGCATCCGCGGCGGCGTTGTAGATGTCGTTGAGGTCGCGATTCGACAGCGAGCCATCGGGCGGCGTCGTCGCGAGGCCGAAGACGAGGTCGCCGTCGCCCAGGTTGTGGACCGGCTTGATCGAGCGGGCGAGGCCGCTGTTTGCGATCATCGCCATCCGCTTCGCCTGCGTCTGGTCGAGCGGCGCGTCGGTCGCGACGACCGCGATCGTGGTGTTGAACGAGGCGCCGTCCCAAGGCACCACTTCGGCCGACCCGGCCACTCTGCCTCGGCCGCCTGAACCGACCGAGCCATCCGAGCCATCCGAGCTATCCGAGCCACCCGCCGCCCCCGCGCGTCGCGCGGCCGATTCGCCTCCCGCGGCCATGCGGCGCGCGGAATCCTGTTCATCCTCCCCTGCGCGTGCCGCCTGCGCCCCCGGGCACTCCTCCGGCGCCGGTTCCGCCAGCCCGAACTCCCCGTCCAGCTCGAGGAAGAGCGCGTACGGCAGGCAAGTCCGCGGATTCACCGGCGAGCCGGCCGGGTTGAGGCCGACGATCGCGCCGACGGTGTAGCCGTTCTCGAGGACGACGCTCGCCGTGCCCAGCCCTCGACTCGCGCCGGTCCCCGCGCCGACGCGCCCCATCGGGACCGGGCCCGCGTTCGCCGCATCGGCGGCGCGGTAGCCGAACTCCGCGTCGGGTCGAGCGCCGAAGTCGCCGCCGCGGCCGAGGTCGTAGAGGATCGCCGCCGGCACGATCGGCACCACGCCGCCGCGCACGGGGTGGCCCAGCCCCCGCTCCTCGAGCCAGCGCATGACACCGGTGGCCGCATCCAGGCCGTAGGCGCTGCCGCCGCTCAGGACGACGGCCTGCACCTGCGTGACGAGGCCGCCGGGCTCGAGGAGCGCCACCTCCTTCGTTCCCGGCGCGCCGCCCTGCTGGCTGAAGCCGGCCGTGGCGCCCTGACGGACCAGGACGACCGTCGTGCCGGTACGGTACCCATCGCCGATCCGCGTCTCGTGCCCGACCTCGATCCCGGGCACGTCCGTGATGGTGTTGGTCGGGCCGGGCCGTTGACCGGAGGCGCCGCTCGCGGTCGCGAGCACGGCGATGAACGCGGCGAGGAGACGTACAAGCGCCTGCCGTGACCGTTCCCTACGCCCGCCCATCGAGCCTCGCCGCACGCACGCGACTCCACCGATCCGATTCATTCTACGCTCTCCGGGATGATACTGGGTGTGCGGCGTCCATCGCCGCGATGTGCTCCTCCAGCGCCAGAGGCGACGCCGTGTACGTCCGCCCGAAGCGGTCCGTCGCCTCGACCACGATCTCGCGTGCGCCGGCCGAGGCCCGCGCGTAGAAGAGGTGGTCCGTGTTGCGCGGCTCGATCCACGACCGCAGCTCCGGCAGGCCGCGCCCCTGCTGCAGCCGCCTGGCCAGTGGGTCGAGTCCCATCTCCTGACGCATCTCGCCCTTGCGTTCGCCGTCCTCGTACCACACGACTGTCCACGACGGGTCCCAGTCCCACACGTTGGCCACGATCTCGTCCGGTCGCTCCGGGTTTTCACCCCGTGGGTAGACCCGGAGCTGGTGCTCCGGCGCGTAGCCGACGGACTTGTACTGCCACGTCACTTCCTCGCCCTTTACCCGGAAGATGCCGTATCCGTTCGGTGTGCCGTCCCAGCAGACCGGGCCACTCCACCACGCACCGCACACCGCGCCGTTGACCTGCTCGTGCGTCGAGCCGTGGAGGATGTGCTCCTTCTCGTGCATGTGGCCCGAGAGGATGTACGCCCGGTACGGCTCGAGGACGCGGTAGAGTGCCTCGCGGTTCTGCGTCGTATAGCCGACGGGGACGTTGCCGCCCAGCCGTCGGTCCATCGTGTTGCCGACAGGGATGTGCAGCGCGACGATCACCGTGCGGCCGGGCTCGACGCGCGCCAGGTCCCGGCGCAGCCATTCTAACTGGTGGTCCGGAACGTACCCGACGTACCCGGCGCCGTGCCAGAAAACGTTGTTCAGCACGCAGTAGTGCACGTCGCCGCGCTCGAACGAGTAGTGCTCCGGACCGAAATGGCTGCGGAAGACCGTTGAGGAGGCTTCGGTCGTCGTCGCGTTCAGGTCCAGGTCGTGGTTGCCCAGCACCTGAAAGAAGGGGACACCGATGGTGCGCACCGCCCGCTCGTAGTCCGGGAACATGCTCAGGTCGTCCCAGAGGAGGTCGCCGCAGCCAATACCGAAGACCGACACGTCGCCGAGTCGCTGCACCGTGGCGCGTGCGTCGGGCACGGTCTCTCCATGGAAGAGCGCCATGTCCCGCGCGTTCTGCGTCTGCGGGTCGGCCAGGAGCAGGAAGGCGTGCTCGCCGTCGCCGCGCCGGTCCGGCTCCAGTTCGAATACCGCCTCCATCTCCCCACGCGCGTCCGGCCGGATCGGGCGGTAGTGAAGCGCCGTCCCCGCCGCCCCCACCGGGATCCGGTACCCGGACGGCAGACTGACGTGGACGAACCGCTCCCGAGTCGTCGTGACGAGTTCGAAGGTGCCGTCTTCTCCCGTAGACGTCACCCGCAGCCCATCACTCACGGCGACGCCGCTCACCCCACGCCCACCTTCGCCCCGCACCACGCCGCGCACACGCACGACCTGACCGGCCAACCCACCCTCCGCACCTCCGTCGCCCACCCCACCACTCGGCCCACCCGGCGCGTAAGGGTCGCCCCACAATTCACCCGGCCGCGAGAGGATCGTCGCCGCGCCGACCGCCGCCGAACCGAGGAACTTCCTACGATCCATGCCTGCCTCCCTTGGGTCGCGCCACCATCAGCCATCAGCCATCAGCCATCAGCCATCAGCCATCAGACATCAGCCATCAGACATCAGACATCACCTCGCCACTCCCTCACCCATGCTGCAGCGTGATCGTCTTGAGCTGCGTGAAACTCCTGAGACCCTCGACCCCCTTCTCCCTCCCGAACCCCGAGCGCCGCACACCGCCGAAAGGCAGCTCGACGCCACCGCCCGCGCCGTAGCAGTTGACGAAGACCTGGCCGGAGCGGATCGCCCGCGCGAGCCGCAGCTGACGGGCGCCGTCCTTCGTCCAGACGCCTGCGACGAGGCCGTAATCGGTGCCGTTGGCCAGGGCCACGGCCTCCTCCTCGTCGCGAAACGGCGTTGCGACCAGTACGGGGCCGAAGATCTCCTCCCGGGCGAGGGGGTGGTCGGCGCGGACCGGCGCGTAGAGGCGGGGTGCCACGTAGAAGCCGCCCTCGGGCACGTCGTCCGCGATCTCGGCGCTCGCGGCGAGGGGCAGGCCGTCCCGCTCCGCGCGCTGGAGGTGGGCACGCACCCGCTCCGCCTGCCGCGCCGTGATCAGTGGGCCGCAGTCCGGGTCCGTCGCCGCCGGCCCTACCCGCGTGGCACGGATCCGCTCCGCAACCGCCGAGACGACCTCGTCGAAGCGGCTCTCCTCGACCAGCAACCTGCTCCCCGCCGAGCACGTCTGCCCGGCATTCTGCACGATGGCGTTGTAGACCAGCGAGACCATCGGCTCGGTGTCCGCATCCGCGAAGACGATCTGCGGCGACTTCCCGCCCAGCTCCATCGTGACCGGGCGGTTGTGCACCGCCGCGGCCTGCTGCACCAACGTGCCGGTCTGTGGCGAGCCGGTGAACGAGATGTGGTCCACATCCGGGTGGCCGGCCAGCGCCGCGCCCGCCTCGGCACCGTAGCCGGTGACCACGTTGAGCACTCCAGGCGGCAGTCCGGCCTCGGCCGCCAGGCGCGCCACCCCCAGAATCGACTGGCAGGCATCCTCGCCCGGCTTCACGACCACCGCGTTGCCGGCCGCCAGTGCGGCGATGACCGACCGGCCGAAGACCTGTGCCGGGTAGTTCCACGGGATGATGTGACCGGTCACGCCGAACGGCTCCCGTACCGTGAGCACCGTGTAGCCGGCCTCGTACGGTAGCGTCTCGCCGTGCAGCTTGTCGACGGCGCCCGCGTAGAACTCGCAGTAGCGCGCCAGCGCCGTGATGTCGCGCCGCGCCTGGCCGAGCGGCTTGCCGACGTCGCGGCACTCGAGCCTGGAAAGCTCCTCGTGCCGCTCCAGGACCAGCGTGGAGAGGCGCGCCAGGATCCGCCCGCGCTCCACAGGCGACGTCCGGCCCCAGCCGCCCTCGAAGGCTCGCCGCGCCGCTGCGACCGCCTCGTCCACCTCTGCGGCGCCGCCCCGCGACAACGTACCGAACACCTCGCCCGTGCTCGGGTCCACGACGGGGATCGTGCCTCCGTCCGCCGCCCCGCGCCACCTGCCGTCGATCAGGAGCGTTCCATCCCTGGGGAGCGTCACCTCTCTAGCATCTCTCCGGAACCGGATCTGTGACAGTGGTCAGCTGTCAGTGGTCAGGGCCACTGCACGGGGCTCACTGCCACCTGATACCTGATACCTGATACCTGACCCCTGACCGCTGACCGCTGATCCCGGCAACTGGCATCAGTGGAAGGGCAGCACCTCGGCCGAGCCGCGGTTCTCCACCAGAATCCGGTTCATGTTGTGGTGAATGACCGCCACCGCGTCGCCATCCGTGTAGGTGAACGCGTCCAGCTCGCGGTCGAGTGGGATGAACGCGGGCAGCTGCGCCTTCAGATACGGCGAGCCCAGCTCCACGTTGGGATTCGTCTCGGCCTCCTGCAGCGCGACGGGGAAGCGGATCCCCAGGTCCGACATGCGGCGCCCCTCCAGCACGAAGATCTCCTGGCGCATCAGGTAGAGCAGCTCGAGAAGCGTGGCCTCGTCCGTCGCCGCATCCAGCATCGCCTCCGTTACGCTCGTGCCGGATACGGTCGGCACCTCGATCAGCCCCTCGCCGCGATCCAGCACCAGTCCGGCACGCGGCTCTTCGTCCGGGCTCGCCGCCACCAGGATACTCGAAGCGTTCGGATAGATCCACGTCCCGCCCTGCCGCCCGCGGAGCTGGCCGCGGTCGTCGATCAGCGCCGTGGGCCGGGACGCAACCAGACCCAGCAGTTCCCTGAGGTGCTCGCGCCCCTCGTCCAGATCACCCCGTGAGATCGCCGCCTCCGCCAGGATCAGGTACGCTTCCTCGCCCTTCAGGATCGCGATCGGGCTCTGGTCGGCCGCCGTTTCGCTGTAATACTTCGGGAAGAGAAAATCGAGGCGAGGCAGCGGCTGGAACTCGTCCTGGCCGGAGTCGTAGACCGCGAACTGCATCGTGTTGGTCGGGCCATCGATGACGTCGTACCGGACCACGCGCAGTGCGTCCGGCGCGGAGGCGATCACCATCTGCGCCGCCGACACCGCCGCATCGCGGTTGCCCGCACTGTACTCCGCCCGTGCGATCGCCAGCGTCGCGGCCGTCTGCATCTCGGCGTCCGCCGACAGCGAGCGTGCCTGCATGAAGTCGTCGACGGCCAGGCCGAGCAGCGCCTCGGGCGAGGCGACGGGACCGCCGGTCTCCGCGGGCAGACCCACGAAGTTCTCACCCGCCAACAGGTAGGCGAAGGCACGGTGGAAATGGAGTTGCGCACGGATCTCGTCCGTGGCCTCCGCATCGGCCGGGACCACCGTGTTCAGCCCGTAGTCCGCCATCGAGCGCAGCCTGTGGATCTCCGACTGGATGTTCGTGATGTCGAAGTCGGTCGGCTCGAGGATCGGGTTGTCGAAGACCTTGCTGAAGAGCGTGCGGTTATTGAACACGTTGTCGGAGACGACCTCGGTGCCCAGCACCAGCTCGTCGATCGTCGCAGCGAGTTGGCGCTCGACGCCGCGCACCCACGTGGACGCGGCATTCGGCGTGTTCAGGAAATCGTCGTCGGTGACGTTCGGGTTGTCCACCGTCGTCGGGTCGAGGAAGTCGCAGCCGGCCGCGGCGAGCAACGTGGCGAGCAGCACCGCGGGAACGGTCGAAATCGCTGATTTCATCATCGGTCGCTCCTCCTAGAACCGGGCGCGGACGGAGAGGATGAACGCGCGCGGCGCCGGATCGCTCGCGTAGTTGAACCCGCCGACCGTCGCGCCGCCCTGCGTCCGGGCGCCGGAGTGGTCCGACTCCGGGTCGAAGGACGACTTCCACCAGCCGAACGGCTTCTGGATCATGAAGCCGACTTCCAGGCCATCCGCGAAGCCGCCGACCAGCTCCTCGGGGACGGTGTAGTGCGCCGAGATGCCGCGCACGATCAGATAGTCCGTGTCCTCGACGAAGAAATTCGTGAGGTTCAGCCAGTTGGCCGAGCGGTTATCGCCCAGGAGTGCGTCGGGGAGATCCGGGTCGTGGAGCCCGTGCAGATAGCGGAACTGACGGTTGAACGAGTGGAGCTGCGCACCCGTCTGCCAATCCGCCGTCGCGTTGAAGCGCAGCCTCGGGCCGACCGTGACATCCATACCCAATGTGCCGAAGCGGTCGGGGAGTGGCTTGCCGAGGTACTGGAGCGTTTGCACCGACGCGATGGTGCCGTCGGGGGCGAGGGTCGCCTTCGAGCCTCGCAGGTAGCCGACCGGCTTGCCCTCCTCGATCACGCTCTCGACAGTCGACGAGCTGAAGCCGCTGATCCCGAAGAGCGGCGAGCCGCCGGCGTCCAGCACCTCGTTGTGGAGCGTGTTCAGCGACGCGCTCAGCCGCACGTTCAACCCCCGCCGGCGGACGACGTCGCCGGCCACGCGCAGCTCCATGCCGCGGTTCAGGATCTCACCCACATTCCGCAGCTGCACGCCCTCGCCCGTCGACGGCGCGAGCGGGACCGGGAAGAGGGCGTCGCGCGTGCGGGCGTCGTACCAGGTGGCTTGCATCGTCAGCCGCCCCGAGAGCGCCTCCACGTCCGCGCCCAGCTCCACCGTGTACGTCTTCTCCGGCGCCAGTTCCGGGTTGCCCGGCTGGCCGAACTCCGCCGTCTGCTGACCCAGGTACGAGGCGAAGTTGATCGTGCGGTCGTTGGCGAACGGCGTCGGGAAGTTGCCCGCCACGCCGTAGTTGGCTCGCAGTCGCAGCGCGCCGAACCACTCCGAGAAGGCGCCATCCTGGTAGAACGGCTCCGCACTCACGTCGTAGACCAGACCCAGCTTCGGGTAGTACTGGAAGCCGACCTCGTCGCCGAACGCCGAGTTGCCGTCCGCGCGCACGCCCAGCTCCACGAAGTAGCGGTCGTAGAAGCCCCAGTTCTGCTGAATGTAGGCGCCGTAGTTGACCACCGTGAGGAGGAAGTCGTCCGCGGTCGTGGAGCCCGCGCCGCGCACCGTCTCCGAACCGTCGCGCACGTTCAGCGCGACGCGCGCCGCCTGCTCGTCGTGATCGCGGAAGAGCTGACCGCCCACGTTCGTCACCAGCGAGAGCGGGCCGCGCTCGAACTGGTGCTGACCCGCCGCCTCCAGCGTGAGCCCCAGGAAGCGACGGTCGTAGCTGTTGATCGAGCCGCGGTCGTCCGTGCCCGGCGCAACCACCTGAGTGTGCACCAGGTACTCGTTCGTCAGGATCCCGCGCTCGTTGCTCGAGCGATGGTCCACGCCGACCAGGCCGCGGAACGAGAGGTCCGAGCGCGGCTGCCAGCGCAGCGCGTGCGACGTCTGGAACCGAGCCACCTGGACCCTGTAGTTCTGGAGCGCCTCGGCACGCTCGATGAACGCCCGCAGGTCGCTCATCTCCGAGTCGCTCATCGCCGTGAGGTCGTTGGTGTAGCCGAAGGCGAAGATTCGCCCGCCCTCCAGCAGCCAGAGCGGCGTGTAGCCGCCCGCGTTGCCGTCGCGCGTACGGTCGTAGTGGTTCCAGCCGAACGCGAACGAGCCGTCGTACCGCAGGTCCGACGTCACATTCGCCGAAAGCCCCGTCCGGCCCTGGTAGCTCCGCGACGCGTTGTTGGAGATGCGGTAGCCCTCACGATCCTGCACGCTCCCGCTGAACGACCACGTCACGTCCTCCGTGCCGCCGTTCCCCGCGATCCGGTACGTCTGCGTGAGCCCGTTCCTGTAGACCAGATCCGCCGTTTGCGGGAAATGGAAGTACGAGGCGTCCACGTTCTCCACGCCAAGCTGCGCCTCGACCGAGAACTGCGAACGGCCCGGCACGCCCCGCTTCGTGAAGATCTGGATCACACCGTTCGCCGCATCCGAGCCGTACAGCGTCGTCGCCGCGCCACCGGCGATGTACTCGATCCGCTCGATGTTCTCCAGCGGAATGTCCGCGATCGCCGACGTCTGCGTACCTTGCGACCGGTTGCCCGAGACGTTCAGCGACAGCTCCGCCGTCGTATTCAGGTTGTCCACCCGCACGCCGTCCACGTAGATCACCGGCGTGCTCGAGCGGCTCACCGAAACGGGCCCACGCGCACGGACCATGGACGTCGAACCCGGCTGACCCGACGTCAGCCGTACCTGCGCCGAAGGAAGCTGGGACTGGAGGAGCTGGTCCAGGCGAGTCACCGGCGCGGCCTCGATCGCCTGCGACGAGATCACATCGATGTTCGTCGACAGTCGACGCCGAGAGATCTCCGAGCCCTGTCCCGTGACCACCACCTCGTCCAGCGCGAGCGGCGCGTACGCCAGCTCGAAATTCGCCTCCGCACCCCCCTCGCCGACCTCCACCTCCTGACGCGCCGTTTCGTAGCCGATCCGCACCACCTCGATCGTGTGTCGCCCGTGCGGCACGCCCACGATCAGGTAGCGGCCCTGCACGTTCGTCACGCTCCGCAGGTTGGTGCCCACGACTCGCACGTCCGCGGCAGTCAACGGACTCCCCAGCTCGTCCAGGACTACGCCCGTCACCGTGCTCGCCTCCTGCGCGCCGAGCGGAGCGGCCGCCAGGAGCACAAGCGCGCCGAGCACGCCGAACGCCCGCAGAACCACGGCCTCCAGACGAGCCACACGGCTCCCGAGCCGTTCCGTCCCGTTCGGGGGATGGCGTCGAACCCTCGTTGTCATCGCCGGATCCTTGGAGAGAGGTACGTATGATCGCTCATGATGAGTCATGGTCGACTCCTCGGTCGAGTGAGCGAGAATCCGCAGCGGTGGAGTGGAAAAGTCGGCGCGGTCACGGCACCCGACCACCGACGATCAGACTAGCTTGGCGTGTGATATAGAGTATACAATATGGAATCCGGACGGGCAATGATGTTGTGTAAGCGACTACGCCACACTATCTTGCACAGCCGCCCGACGCGCCGCGCACGGCCCTCGTTCGCCCGGATCGGGACGTTCACTGGCTGCACGCGGTACCGTACGCGCCCCTGCGGCCACGCCCACATTCCCCGCCCTTTCCCGCACATCGCGCCCCCGCGCGCCCATCCTGCCGAAGCATTCCCCGTCGGCCCTCGCCTGTTACGTACTGTATACAATTTGCTTGACAACGGACGCGGCGCCACGGCATTCTGTGATGGACGTTCTTCCCGATCCCAGGAGCGGTGGCAAGGAGGCCCCAGTTGAGTGGGATGACTACGCGCGGCGCGGCCGTCTGTGCGATCGCCGCACTCTTGAGCGTGCCGGCTCCGGCACGTGCCCAGGAAGCGACGGCCTTCACGGCGGCGAAGCCGGATTCCCGGGCGAGTTTCGGTCTTACGGCCGTCGAGGGGATCGAGGTCGGGCACGTCACGCTCGAGGAGCGCCCGACCGGGTGCACGGTGATCCTGACGCGTGGGGGTGCGGTCGCGGGCGTGGACGTCCGCGGCGGAGGTCCGGGCACGCGCGAAACGGATCTTCTGGACCCGGTCAACATGGTCCAGCAGGTTCACGCGGTGGTGCTCTCGGGTGGCAGTGCCTTCGGCCTGGACGCGGCCCAGGGTGTCGTGCGCTGGCTCGAGGAGCGCGACATCGGCTTCCCGACGGGGGTGGCGCGGGTGCCGATCGTGCCGGCGGCGATCCTTTTCGATCTGGGCGTGGGCGGCAAGCCGCACGTCCGCCCCACGGCCGAATGTGGCTACGAGGCGGCATCCCGCGCCTCTAGCGGCCCGGTCGCCGAGGGCTCGATCGGTGCCGGCGCGGGGGCCACGGTCGGGAAGATGGGCGGCCCGCAGCGCGCCATGAAGGGTGGGATCGGCACGGCGTCGATCACGCTCCCGAACGGCCTCACCGTCGCGGCGCTCGTCGCGGTGAACGCCGTGGGCGACGTCGTGGACCCGGCCACGGGCCGTGTGATCGCCGGCGTGCGCACGGAGGACGGCACGCGCATAGCCGACGTGCGCGCGCTGCTGCGCAGCGGCGCGCTCCTACGCGACGAGCGCCGTGCCGAGGCGAGCGTGCAGAACACGACGATTGGCGTGATCGCGACGAACGCGCGCCTGGACAAGAGCCAGGCGACGAAGGTCGCGCAGATGGCGCACGACGGCTACGCCCGCGCGATCAACCCGGTTCACACGCCCGCCGATGGCGACGCCATCTTCGCCCTCGCCACGGGAGCCTTCGACGGCCCCGCCGACGTGGGTATGGTCGGCGCGCTCGCCGCGGAGGTCATGGCGGATGCGATCGTGCGCGCGGTCGAGCAGGCGACAGGACTCCCCGGGATCCCCGCCATGCGAGATCTGGCGGATGCAAGACGCTAGGTTGGCAGGGGCTGGAAAGGAGGCAGCAGCGTGTTCGATCTGAGCGAGCGCGTCGTCGCGGTCATTGGCGCCGGAGGCGGGATCGGTAGGGCGGTCGCGGAGGCAAGTGGCCGCCAGGGTGCGACCGTCGCCTGCCTCGACCTGGACAAGGCCCAGGCGGAGGAGACGGCAGGGCGTGTCGCTGCACTCGGCGCGACCGCCGATGCCGGTCACGTGGACGTGCGGGACGCCGAGGATGTCGCACGCGTCGTAGCCGACGTCGTCCGGCGCCACGGCCGTCTCGATGGCGTGGTCTGCACGCCCGGCGTCAACGTCCGCAAGCCGATCCTCGAGTACACGGCCGAGGAGTTCGAGCGGGTCGTGGCGGTGAACCTCAAGGGCAGCTTCAACGTTGTGCAGGCCGCCGGCCGCCTGATGCGCGACGCCGGGCGCGGCAGCATTGTGCTCTACGCATCGATCCGGGCGCAAGTCGTCGAGCCGGGACAGAGCGTCTACGCGGCCACCAAGGCGGGTGTGGTCCAGCTCGCCCGCACCGCCGCTGCCGAGTTCGGCCCGGCGGGCGTGCGCGTCAACGTCATCGCGCCCGGCGTCGTCGAGACGCCGCTCACCGAACCGATCAAGGCGCACCCGGACTGGTACGGCGCATACGCCGCCAAGAGTGCGCTCGGCCGGTGGGCGCGGCCGGAGGAAATGGCCGGCCCCACGGCGTTCCTCCTCTCGGATGCCGCAAGCTTCGTCACAGGTACCGTCCTCTTCGTCGACGGTGGCTGGACCGCCGTCGACGGGCGCTTCCAGCCGCCGGGGATGGGATGAGCCACCGGCCATGAGCTCTCGCTTCCACATCGCCGTGATCGGCGGCGACGGAATCGGTCCGGAGGTGGTCGAGGTCGCGATCCCCCTCGTCGAGCGCGCCGCCGCTCGCGCCGGCGCGCGCCTCGAGTGGACACGCTTCCCCTGGGGATGCGACCACTACCGCGAGACCGGGCGGATGATGCCCGCCGACGCACTCGAGCGCCTGCGTGCCTTCGACGCCATCTACCTCGGCGCCGTCGGCCGCCCCGACGTGCCGGACCACGTCTCGGTCTGGGAGCTGATCCTGCCGATCCGCCAGCGCTTCGATCAATACATCAACCTGCGCCCGATGCGGCTCCTTCCTGGCGTCGCCACCCCACTCGCCGGTCGCACGCCCGCCGAGCTCGACATGATCTGCGTGAGAGAGAACGGCGAGGGGGAGTATGTGGCGGCGGGCGGTCGGTACGACGTCGGCACGCCGGACGAGCGCGCGGAACAGGTCGGCGTCTTCACCCGGCGCGGGATCGAGCGCGCCGCCCGTTTCGCCTTCGACCTCGCACGCCGCCGCCCCCGGCGCCTGCTCGCGAGCGCCACGAAGTCGAACGCGCTGCAGCACTCGATGGTGCTCTGGGACGAGGTCGTGGCGGGTGTCGCGGCGGAGTATCCGGAGGTGGAGTGGCGCCCCTACCACGTGGACGCGCTCGCGGCGCGGATGGTGGACCACCCGGAGACGCTGGACGTGATCGTCGCCTCCAACCTCTTCGGCGACATCCTGACCGATCTCGGTGCCGCATTGACCGGCAGTCTGGGACTCGCGCCGGGCGCCAACCTGAACCCGGAGCGTGAGCACCCATCGATGTTCGAGCCGATCCACGGCTCGGCGCCGGACATCGCGGGGCAGGGCATCGCGAACCCGATCGGCGCGATCTGGGCGGGCGCGATGATGCTGCAGCACCTCGGGTTGGACGATGCCCACGACCCCGCACCAGGCAGGTCATCGCCGACGGGCCCTGCGCCAGCCCCGACGTGCCGCG
>CALKIP010000150.1 GCA_937995995.1 uncultured bacterium | reverse complement strand
GCTCTCTCACCAGTCGGGGCACCTGTTCCGGGGAGCAGCTCGACATCCTCCTGAGATTTCAATTGGGCAGATAGCTCGCAGCCAGAGCCGGCTCGGACACGACTTAGCCGGCGGCGGAATCCGAGTCTGACCTGGGTCTCGGGCGCCTGGAGCGCTCCGCGAGGTTGAAGACGATCTGGAGCGCCCCAACGGCTGTGAGGAGCACCAGGATGCCCAAGGGTGTGAACGGTGCACCGAGCGAGGCGACAAGTAGCGTGGCCAGGGTG
This sequence comes from uncultured bacterium, assembly GCA_937995995.1. Lineage (GTDB taxonomy): Bacteria > Gemmatimonadota > Gemmatimonadetes > Longimicrobiales > RSA9 > CALBZE01. The sequence goes on along the minus strand of CALKIP010000150.1, from coordinate 10,979 downwards.
CCCGCCAACATGGCGAACGCATCCGGCCGCGTACAGCGTCGGCTGCCGGCCGCCGACTTGGCAAAATACATCACCGCGAGAGAGCCAAAGTAGAGCCCGGCGGCCGAGCACATGAGCCAGCGTATGGACGGCGGCAATGGAGCGTGGAAGTCGGCGAGGATGGCGAGCTGTACGCCGGCACCCGCCGCAGCCACGGCGGCGGTGAGGGGGAGGTGGGAATAGATCCAGAGGTCGTAGGCCCCGATCTGGCCCGCGACCAATGCTCGGCGGAGGGCCGAAGCGTCGAGGCCCTCGAAGTAGATCCACCAGAAGCTGAAAGCAAGGACAAGCCCGCAAAGGGCCGTCATCGCATCGGCCCAGTCCCAACGTACTCCCTGAAGCCCGACCACGACCGCTCCGATCGACTCGCCGAGTACGATCATGGTGAAGAGGCCGAAACGCTCCGGTAGGTGAGTAGGGTGGGGTGCGAGACGGGACTGGAGACGGCGGCCGGTGGAAATCGGCGTTACGAAGTCCGTGACCATCCCGACGCCCCAGAAAATGAAACGGGCCGGTGGCGGCACGACGACCGAGACCGCCCAGAGCGTGGCGCCCAGGCCGAAGCGGCGGGCAAGGAGCGAGGTGAACGAGCGCGCTTCGGCAATGTGCCTGCCCACCCGTGCGTAGCGTGCTGCGAGGAGGTAGCGGAAGGTCGCGTAGGAGAGTGCGAAGCCGACCGAGCCGTTCTGGAAGGCCTCGCCTGCGTTGATCGCCAGCCCCGCCGCGGCTGCCATCTGCGCGAGTAGGAAGAGCCGGTCGCTCAGGTCATCGGTGCCGAAGCGATCTGAGTAGAACGTGGCGCCGATCCAGGCCCACCAGACTGGCGCAAAAAGGAGCAGGACCTCGAGCATTCCCCGGAGCGTGGTCCGGTCCAGCAGGCGGTCGGCGACCTGACTGACGGCCACCACGAAGACCAGGTCGAAGAAGAGCTCCATCCACGTCGCGTGACGCTCCCCCGACTCGCCGATCCGCAGACGCGGTGGCTCGATGATTGGGCGGGCCACACGCGCTCAGTTCCCCCGGCGAGCTCGGGCAGCTTCGAGGAACTCGCGCAGGTCCGCGTCGACCTGATCCTCGTGCGTGGCGGTCAGGCCATGGGGAGCGCCGGGATAGAGCTTCAGCACCGCGTCCCTGACCAGACTTGTCGAGAGCTTGGAGGCGTCGTCATCGGGCACGATCTGGTCGTCCTTGCCGTGGATGATCAACGTGGGGCGTCGATCGTTTTCAAGTCCTCGGCGAAGTCCGTCTCGGAAAACGCTGCGATGCAGTCGTAGGCGCCCCTCAGATCGGCTTGCAAGATTCGGTTCAGGTGAGCGCTTCACGATGCTGGCACCCTTCCCGCGAGGTCGAGGCGGAAGTGACCGATTGCAGCGGCCACATCATGACCAGGGCGCTCTCCGAACGGGGTGAAGCGCATGGCGGTTGCCCCATGTCGAAGTGATCGGCCGTGAATGGGCCCGAACTTCGTACCCCACAGTCCCGCCGGCGCACCTTCCTTCTCGCATTCGGTGCCCTGGGCGTCGTCTACGGGGACGTCGGCACGAACGTGCTCTTCGCCTTGCGAGCCGCATTCACCGGGCCACACTCCTTCCCCGCGACTGCGCAGAACGTTCTCGGCGTGCTTTCGCTGGTCTTCTGGGCACTCGTCTTCGTGCTCGGCCTGAAGTACCTCGTCCTCATCATGCGGGCGGACAACCGGGGTGAGGGCGGGATCCTTGCGCTGTTGGCGCTCCTGGCGCCGCGTGGTCGGCCGCCTTCACGTCGCAAGGCCATTCTCGTCTCGATCGGGCTTTTCGGAGCCGCGCTGGTCTACGGCGACGGGGTGATCACGCCGGCGATCTCGGTACTCGCCGCGGTGGAAGGGCTGGCGCTCGCGGAGTCGGCGCTCGGGCGGGCGGTCGTCCCCGCCACCATCGGCATCCTGATCGTGCTCTTCCTCGCTCAGCCCCGCGGGACGGGTCGGATCGGCCTCGTCTTCGGACCGATCATGCTCGTCTGGTTCATCACCATCGCCACACTGGGGATCGGTGCGATCCTCCGCCAACCACAGGTACTCGTTGCGATGAACCCACTCCACGCCGTGCGATTCCTCGTCGAACACGGTCCTGGAGGTTTCCTCGTACTCGGCGCCGTCGTGCTCACCGTGGCCGGCGCCGAGGCACTCTACGCCGATATGGGCCACTTCGGCGCGACGCCGATCCGCATGGCGTGGTACGGCATCGTCTTCCCGGCGCTGCTGCTCAATTATTTCGGCCAGGGTGCGGCGTTGCTCGATGCGCCCAGCGCCGTATGGAATCCGTTCTACGCACTCGTGCCGACGTGGGTCCGCTATCCGATGGTGGGGCTGGCGACGGCGGCGACGATCATCGCATCACAGGCGCTGATTTCCGGAGCGTTCTCCCTCACGCGCCAGGCGATTCAACTCGGGTACCTACCCCTGGTGACGGTCAAACACACCTCGCCAGCCGTCCGGGGCCAGGTGTTCATCCCCGAGGTCAATGCGGCACTCATGGTGGCGTGCATTGCGCTGGTCCTCACGTTCCGGGAGTCCAGCCGGCTCGCCGCGGCTTACGGCATGGCCGTGGCCGGCGCGATGGCGACCACATCCCTCCTCTTCTTCTTTGTCACGCGCGAGCAGTGGGGCTGGGGCATCCTTCGCGCCGGTACGCTTGTACTGGCGTTTCTGGTCGTGGATCTCGCCTTTCTAGGGGCGAACCTGGTCAAGATTCCGCACGGGGCGTGGATCCCGCTGGTCGTCGCGGGGGCCGTCTACACGCTCATGGCCACGTGGCGGCGCGGGGTTGAATCCATGCGTCAATCCCTGACTTCGCTCCCCGTCGACACCCTGCTGCGGGAGATCGAAGAGACGCGCCCGGTGCGGGTGCCGGGCGTCGCGGTTTTCGTGACCCGCCAACCGGAGACGGTGCCGCCCGAGTTGATGCACTATCTACGACGCAGCCATGCCCTGCACGAGCGGGTGGTCCTGCTCACCGTCCAGGGGGTCGAGGTTCCGCGCGTGGATGACGACGCGCGCGTGGAAGTCCGCGCGCTTCCGGGAGGAGTGCTCCAGATGACGGCACGTTTCGGCTTCATGGAGAGTCCCGATGTCCCGACGGCGCTCGGGCTCACGGAGACGTGGAGCGCCTTCGCCCACGACGAGGTCACCTTCTTCATCGGCGAGGCGACGCCGGTCCGGACGGCGCGACCCGGGATGGCACGGTGGCGCAAGGCTCTCTTCAGCTTTCTCTGGCTCGTCTCCCGGTCCGCACAGTTTCACCTGCGGCTTCCCGCGGGGCAGGTCGTGGAGGTGGGTATGGAAGTCGAGATTTAGACGACCGGGGGCCAGTTCGGGGGTGGTCGGAGATTTGCACTGTGAGCCCTCTCTCGCAGCATCGCGGCGCCGGAGTCGGGAAGGACACGAGAGGGGGAGGGAGCCCATGTACCGTGACACGCGCCGTACCCGCCAGGCGTTGCCGACCATCATCCTCGCCGTCCTGGCTCTCGGAGGATGCGAGGGACCGTCGCCGGAAGCCGAACCCGGGGCGCGGCCGGCCGTCAGCCCTCCGCCCGCTGCGGAGGTTCCCGGCGCCGAAGGCCCCGTGATCGATGAGGTGCAGTGGGACCTGCAACAGGCCCGCAATGACTTCGTCAAGGGGAGCTTCGAAGACTGTGCTGAAGGGATCGAACGTGCGGGGGGGCGACTCCAGCATCTGGCCCAGCGTTCCGTTCCCGGTGTCCGGCAGGATCTCGAGGCCTCCGCGCTCGCCCTGGGTGAGCTCGCGCCACGGGTCAGGGATGGGGCCGTCGCGTCCGTCGTTCAACTCGATAGTGCGATGGCGATTGCCGATTATGCGATGGCCAGGTATCACCACGCTGCGGCGGAAGAGGCAGTAGTGGAGCGTGCGGCGCTCCATTCTGGTCGCGAAATATCCCTGGTGGCGCGCGACCTCACCGCAGCGGCGGAATATCTCGAGACCGGTTTCGGCCGCCTCGAACAACCGATCGATTCATCGGCCGCCTCGGCGATCAGTGCCGCACGGGATATGGGCGAGCAGATGGTTCGCAGAAGGCCGGTAGATCAGGCCGAGGTCGAGCAGGTGCTGGCGGGGCTCGGCCAGGGAATCGAGCGGCTGAAGGAAATGGTCATGCCGCAGTCGCGCGGATCGGCTTCCTGACATCTCCATTGCCCCCAAGGGGCCGATCCCACCGGGGGCGACGTCGAGTCACGGCCTGATCGGCTTGCTCCGGGCCGATTCCCCATGCGATCCGCAGGACGGCAGGAAAACACGAAAGAATCAGGGGCAGTGGGCGTGCGTTCCGGCGCTACGGCGATGGGGCACTCGCCCCCCGACAACCCACCCGACGGCAGAAGGCTGCCAGAAACACCCTACACGACGATAGGAACCCTCCCCACCCCGATTTCCTCCGAATCCCCACCTGAAATCATCGTTCTCCCGACGGTTCTCGAGGGCCTGCGACACTAAGCTTCCGGTGCGGTCTGGAATGGACCCTTCACCAGGAGCGAGCAATGTTCGGCAGGGAATTGGTTGTGAAGGCTGTGGCGGCTGGGATGCTGGTTGCGGGCGGTGTCGCATCGCTCTTCGTCGAGGGTGACGTCGATGTCGAGCGAGTCGACTTCGGCGTCGTGCGGACAGCGACCGAGCCGGCGTTCACGGCTGAGATCGCCCCGGCATCGAATGCGGCGGTGAAGGAGTTCCGGATCCCGATCACGCACGAGACGATCGAGATCGCCAACGGCGTCACCTACGAAGGGTGGACCTTCGGAGGAACGGTACCCGGGCCGGTCATGCGGGTCCGCGAGGGCGACCTCGTGCGCGTGACTCTCGTCAACGAGAGCCCGATGCCGCACTCGATCGACTTCCACTCGGCGCGGATCCCGATGAACGAGGCGTACCGCACCATCGCACCGGGTGAGGTACTGGAGTTCGAGTTCGTCGCCAGGGATCCGGGCGCCTACCTGGTGCACTGCGGCACGCCGCCCGTGACGATGCACATCATGCAGGGGATGTATCTGGCGTTCATCGTCGATCCGAAGGGCGGCTGGGGCACCAAGGCGGACAAGGAGTTCGTCCTCGTCCAGAGCGAGTTCTACGCCCAGGACGGCAGGAACGGCGGTGCGAAGCAGCCGGACTGGACCGCGGCCATGGACAAGAAGGCGAGCCACGTGGTCTTCAACGGACGCGCGTTCCAGTACAGGAACGACCCGCTGCAGGTCGACGTCGGCGACCGCGTCCGCCTCTTCGTGGTCAACGCGGGCCCCAGCCTGCGCAGCGACTTCCACGTGGTCGGCGCCGTCTTCGACAGGGTCTACCCGGATGGCAACCCGAAGAACGTGCTGGAGAGGGTGCAGACGTGGACCGTCCCCGCGGGTGGAGGCATGGTCTTCGAGACCGTATTCGAAGAGGGCGCGAGCGGTGAGGGCGTCTACGCCTTCGTGACCCACGCCTTCGCCGATGCGGAGAAGGGTGCAGTCGGCGTGATCCAGGTCGGAAATCCCAACCTGGTGGCCGGGATCGGGCACTGAATCACGGCAGTACACAGGGGCGAGGCACCGTGGAGTGCCTCGCCCCGACGTGCAGTTCGAGCAGGCGCGAGCAGGGACAGGCTCCCGAGTTTCCCCGGTGTGACGGCCGTAGATCGATTATCGCAGGCACGTGCAGGGACAGGCTACACGGAAAGGAAGCACGCGGTGGGACCGGAGTCCGGTGCGGATTGCCAAAGACTCCTGTAGGGAATCTCCCGTCATGGGATCTGGGAATGCCCGACAGACAGAGAGCATAGGTCAGCATATCGTTTCGACTCATGGGGCGACGGCGTCGCCCAACCTTTCACTCGAACCCACATGATTCCATGTCCAAGTCATTCGCTGCTACGAGTCTCGCACTCGTGCTCCTCACGGCCGCATGCGGCAACGCGGACGACACCCGCGCCTCCGGCGAGCGGATGGATGCGGTCGTGACCGCGCCGGCCGGGTCAGACAAGGCCGCAGCGGCCGATGTACCCGCCACCGGAACCATCATCGAGGTCGAGATGGTGACCGATGGAGCCGGGAACTACTTCGAGCCGAGTGAGATCGACGCCCGGCCCGGCGATGTCATCCGCTTCGTCCTGGTCAGCGGAGTGCACAACGTCTCCTTCCCGGAGGAGCGCAACCAGGGCCTCGGCCGGCTCCCGGAGGCCAGTCCGTACCTCCAGCTCCCAGGACAGACCTACGACCTGAAAGTCGATGTCGGTCCGGGCGAGTACTTCTTCCAGTGCGATCCACACGCCGCACTCGGGATGATCGGTACTCTGAGGGTGGCGGACGACTAGCCACTGCCGGAAACGCCGGCACGCTCCCGGCCCGATCCCCCTGGATCCGGGCATTTTCTTCGGGAGTGTTTATCACCCGTGTATGAGGAATCTCCCTACACGGGGTAGGGGGCAACCCCCTGCAACTTCCAGCATTGCCCGACAGCGGTGCGGCAGGACGGACCCTAGCATGGAATCGTCTGCCGCGGTCGAGGGCGGGCGGAGACGGGCCGAGGGTGCCCGTTCAGCGAGATACAGACCAATTGGAGGAGACATGTCTCGGTCCATGCGAATATGGATAGTCGGAGCGCTGGCCGTGGCCAGTGCGGCGGCTTGCGATGGCCGGATGCCGGAGGTCCCCGGCGAGCAGGCGATGGCGACCGGCGACGTCCAGAGCGCGGCACTCGCGACGTACGTCAAGCCAGGCGACCTGGACGACTACTACCTGTTCTATTCGGGCGGCCATTCGGGCCAGGTGTTCGTGGCCGGGGTGCCGTCGATGCGCCACATCGCGACGATCCCGGTCTTCGCTCCGTACCCGGGCACGGGCTACGGCTTCGATGAGGAATCGAAGGCGATGCTCGGTGGCTTCACGTGGGGTGACGTCCATCACCCCGCGCTCTCGAAGACGAACGGGGACTACGACGGCCGGTGGCTGTTCGTGAACGACAACGCGAACAACCGGATCGCGCGAATCGACCTTCGCGACTTCAAGACGAAGCAGATCCTGGGTCCGATCCCGAACACGTCGGGCAACCACGGCTCTTCGATGGTGACGACGAACACGGAGTACGCGCTGGTCGCGTCGCGTTTCTCGGTCCCACTCCCGAAAGGCGAGTACGTCTCGCTCGATGACTACGCCACGAAGTACAAGGGCGCGGTGAGCGGGATCCGAATCGATCCCGAGGACGGGACGATGTCGCTCGGCTGGCAGATCATGACGCCGCCCTTCAACTGGGACCTCGGCGCGACGGGGAAGGGTCCCTCGGAGGGCTGGGCGTTCTGGACGTCGTACAACACCGAGCGGGCGACGAAGAAGCTCGAGGTCAGCGCGTCTCAGAACGACCGTGACTACGTGGCGATCGTCAACTGGAAGGCGGCCGAGCAGGCGGTCCGGGACGGGCGCACCTTCACGGTGGGCGGCGTGCCGATGATCGATCCTGCGGAGGTGCCGGGCGTCATGTACCTGGTCCCGTGTGCGAAGAGCCCGCACGGCGTGGATGTGGATCCGAGCGGCGAGTACGTGATCTGCTCGGGCAAGCTATCCCCGACGGCGACCGTCTACTCGTTCGAGAAACTGAAGCGTGCCATCGACACCGGCGACTTCACGGGCGAGGAGGACGGCATTCCGGTCCTCAGCTACGACAACACGGCGATCATGGAGGTGCCGGTCGGGCTCGGTCCGCTGCACACGCAGTTCGACGGGAAGGGCTACGCGTACACGTCGCTCTTCGTCGAGAGCGCGGTCGCGAAGTGGAAGCTGCCGCCGTACGAGGACGGCGTCGATCCGCAGTCGCTCGTCGTGCAGAAGATCCCGGTGCACTTCAACATCGGCCACCTGGTCACGAGCCACGGGGACACGGAAAAGCCGCGCGGCGACTACCTGGTCGCGATGAACAAGCTCTCGAAGGGTCGTCACCTGAACGTGGGTCCGTCGCAGCCGGAGAGTTCGCAGCTGATCTCTCTGAAGGACGGCAAGATGACGATGATCTACGAGGCGTTCACCGAGCCCGAGCCGCACTTCGCACAGCTCGTCGAGCGTGAGATCCTGAATCCGATCGAGTTCTACCCGAAGGACGAGAACACGCACCCTCACGCGATCTGGACGCCGGCCGAGGCGTCGGTCACCCGTGATGCGGCGCGGCGTACGGTCGAGGCGAAGGTCTACGCGATCCGCACCTACTTCGAACCGGACCGTATCCAGGTGCAGGAAGGCGACACAGTGATCGTCCACGTGACCAACGCCGAGCAGCAGCGCGACGAGATCCACGGCTTCGGCGTCGCCGAACACAACATCAACGTGGTCATCGATCCGGGCGAGACGAAGACGCTCAAGTTCATCGCCGACCGTGAAGGGGTCTTCCCCTTCTACTGCACGAACTTCTGCTCGGCGCTGCACCAGGAGATGTCGGGCTACTTCGAGGTCGTGCCGCGTGGGCAGCGTTTGACGGCCTACCACAACGGCGAGGGTGAGATGAGCTGGCAGCGCCGCGATCCGGCGCTCGCGATGGCCGGACACGAGCACTGAGGGAGGAGGTCAGGGGTCAGGGTTCAGCAGCCGGCATTCAGGGAAGTGCGAAGCGAGTTCATCGCGGTCCCCTGAGTTCCGGGTCCTGAATCCCGACCCCTGAAATCCCGAAGCCTGATTACCGATGGAAACCATGAAACGAACTCTGCTGATCGGTGCGGCACTCCTCGTCCTTGCTGCGATCTTCCTCCCGCTCTGGGGGATGACGCTGGCGAGCGTGCAGTATCCGGAAGGGCTTCGGATGGTGGTCTACCCGACCCACATCCGGGGCGACATCACGGAGATCAACCTGCTGAACCACTACATCGGGATGGCGGAGATCTCGAACGAATACTTCGTCGAGTTGAAAGTGATCCCGACGCTGTTCGGCGTGATCGCGGCCGCGTGCCTGTTCGCAGCGCGTGTGCGCCGCTTCTGGACGACGGTTCTGGTTCTCGTCCTCATGGCGGGCGCGGCGGGCTACGGTTTCTGGAGCATGAGGACCCGGCTCCACGACTACGGGACCAATCTGGATCCGACGGCGGCGATGAAGGTCGAGCCTTTCGTCCCGCCGATGTTGGGAGACCACGTGATCGCGCAGTTCGGGACGTACTCCTACTTCTCGTGGGGGACGTTCCTGCCCATGGTCGCGGGGGTGCTGGTCGCTACGGTCCTATGGCTCGACCTGCGAGCGCTGCGAGCCATGCGCGGTGCATCCACATGAACGAGGGAGGAACGATGGGTACGATTTCTCGAATGCTCGGCTCCGTGCTCCTCGCCGCGCTTCCGATCGCGCTAGTGGGGTGCGGCAGTGGTGAGGGCGCGTCGTCGGCGGAGGCGGGAGGAACGGGTGGCGCTACCGTCTCCCGGCACGTCTCGGGTCCGGCGGGGCCAACCGCGGGCGATCTGGAGTTCGAGCGCATCACCGCGGACTGGCCCGATGAGACCTTCGAACGATGCGGCAGAGGGCTGCGCGAGGTGCTCGGGACGCGTGACCTGGTGCAGGGCGCCTTCGATCAGGTTCTGGACCCTCGGGGCAAAGCGACGGCGGAGAGCGAGGATGCTCGGCATTGGCTGGAGCTGGGCGATTCGGAGTTCGCCAGCGTCCTTCCGGCCCTCGAGTACGGGGGCTGTGACAGTCAGGCGACGGTCGTCTTCGACCAGACGCTCCAGTACTACATCAAGGCCGGGACCGCTGCGGTACAGGCGGGCCAGGTCGCAAGCTCGTGAGGCGCGCATGCTCCCCCAGCTCGTTCTCGTCCTCGCGCTCGCGCTGCAACCGCGTGGTGCCCAGGCCGATACGCCGGAAACGCTGTGGGTCGGCGAAGGTCGGGCGTACGCCACGCCGGCGGCTGCACTCGAGGCGGCGAGATCGGGGGACACGATCCGCGTCGCCGCGGGGAGGTACAGCGGATCGTTGCGCGTGGAGAAGCCGGTCGTGTTGATCGCCGAGCCGGGAGCGGTGCTGGACGGCGGTGGCATGGGCACCGTGGTCACGCTGGCAGCAGACTCCGCGGAGCTGCACGGCTTCGTCGTCCGAAACAGTGGGCGCTCGCTAGATCGTGACGATGCCGCGGTCAAGCTCGAGCGGTGCAAGGGGTGCCGGGTCGAGGATAACCGCATCGAGGGGTCGCTCCACGGGATCTACCTGCTGGAATCCTCCGGTGCCACGCTGTCCGGGAACACGATCCACGGCAACGAGGAGCTACTCGAGGCGCGGCGTGGCAACGGCATCCACCTCTTCAACTCGGTTGGCAACCATCTCGAGGCCAACGTGATCCGCGCGAGCCGCGACGGGATCTACTTCTCCTTCGCCACCCACAACGAGGTGGTCGGCAACGACGTCGCACGGGTGCGCTACGGGCTGCACTACATGTACTCCGACGACAACCGCTTCATTGGCAACCGCTTCACGCGAAACGCGGCGGGGGCCGCGATCATGTTCTCGAAGCGCATCGAGCTCAGGGACAACCTCTTCGCGGAACACGTCGGCTACCGTGCCTACGGGATCCTGCTCCAGACGAGTGAGCGGATCATGGCGGTCGGGAACCGAGTCGAAGGAAACCTTGTCGGCATCTTCCTCGACAACTCGACGCACAACCACTTCCGCGAAAACGTGATCGCGGGCAACGGCACGGGGATCGACCTGCTCACGAGCGCGGAGCAGAACACCTTCACCAACAACGCGATCGTGCACAACACGACGCCGGTCCGAATGGCGAGGGGCGGCGGGCAGAACACCTGGGCGGTGGACGGCCGGGGCAATTACTGGGGGGACCGCGAGGTCTTCGATCTGGACGGCGACGGGATCGGCGACCGTCCGTACCGGGCGAGCGATCCCTTCGCCACACTCGCCGGGCTCAGACCGGTGCTCGAGATCTTCGCCGGCACACCCGCGGCG
>CALKIP010000149.1 GCA_937995995.1 uncultured bacterium | reverse complement strand
TGCGCGTGCGGCTCGCTGCTCCGGTGAGAGGTGCGAGACGTCGCGTGCACGAAGCTCCTTCTCGACCCGTTCGAGGTGGGCTCGGACCCGCTCGGTTTCAGCGGACAGGCCGACCTCGCTGGGGTCCGAATCCGCAATCGACACCGTCGTCCAGGAGCCTTCGGCCGCATCCCACCCGCGCGGCACGGCGGCCGAGGCGGCCAGGGCGACAAGCAATGCGGCGAGGAGGGCCAGGCTCGTGTGTGTGGTCTTGCTCATCGTCGTTCTCCGCGGGGTTCGGGGCAGTACAACCCGGGGCTGTACAACGGAGATAACGAACGGCACCGCGTGCGTGTGACATCCGGCTCGAGGCCATCCTTTCCTGCGCCGTCCCGTCCGTCGTCCACCCCTCTCCACCCGTGCCCGCTCGGCGATCTCGTGGAGTCCGGGCTCTGCCCTCAGCCCATCGCCCCTTCTTCCGGCACTGTCCGTTCGTGGGACGACGCATCTCGCCACCGGTCAACTCCACCCTTCGGCGGTTTTTCCGCGTTGTTGTCTAAGTCATGGAGTGATATACTTTTGTGACTTTGTGTCGATTCGGCACGGCCCTTTCCTCTCCCCTCGGCCGGACGCGACGCTGCGGCCGAGGCCGTAGGCCCGCGAAGCTCGATGTCGTCGGCAGGCGCGTCCAGGGGATTTCGACCATGGAGGGGGAGAGGATGTCATCCATACGTTCGATCGGCAGGCCGATTCTGTGGCCGCTCCTGCTGTTCCTGCTGCCGCTGGCGTTCGCCCGAGAGGCGTGGTCGCGGCAGGCGCCCACGCTCACGCTCGAGGAAGCGATCACGCTGGCGCGGCGCAACAACCCCGAGTTCCGGATGCAGGCGAACGACGAGGCGGAGGCGGACTGGCGAGTGCGCGAAGCGTACGCCGGGCTGCTGCCGACGAGCAGTGCGAACCTGCAGTTCGAGTATCAGGGCGAGGGTCAGCCCCTCGTCGATCCCGCGTTTCGAGATCTGGGGATCGCCCGGGTGCCGGAGAACTATGCGTCGGGCTACTCTCTCGGCCTCAACTATCAGCTTTCCGCGGAGAAGCTCCTCCGCCCCGGTCAGGAGCGAGCGAACCGCCGGGCGACGGTGGCCGGGATCAATGCGGCCGCAAGCCGGCTCGAACTCGACGTGACGCGGCAGTACCTGGCCGTGCTGCGCGCGCAGGACCGAGTCCGGCTGGAGCGGGAGAGGCTGGAGAGCGAAAGAGAGAACGAGGCCCTGGCCCTGGCACGCGTCCGTACCGGTGCGGGCACGCAGTTGGACGTGAAGCAGGCCGAAGTCCGACGTGGCCGGGCCGAGGTCGCGCTCCTCGAGGCGGAGCACGCCATCCGTACCGAGCGGCTGCGCCTGATGGAGTATCTCGGTGTGCAGCTCGACACCGAGGTCGAGTTGACCAGCGACTTCGAGGTCTTCGAGCCCGAGTGGAATGCGGAGGAGCTGGCCGCCGAGGCGCTCGAGTCGCACCCACAGCTCCGCTCGCTGCGTGCGGCCGAGGATGCTGGACGGGCGAGCAAGCGCCTGGCCTGGGGCTCGTTCCTGCCATCGCTCTCGCTCTACGTAGGGTGGTCCGGCTTCACGCAGCAGGTCGGCAACAACGACTACCTGATCGAGCGGGCGGAGGCGCGTACCCGGGCCGCGAGGGACGAGTGCGAGCTCTGGAACCGGATCTCCGGTGGACTGTCGCAGCCGCTCCCGAACCGGCCGGCGGACTGCTCGGCGATCGCCTTCACTTCCGAGGATGCCCAGGCGCTGATCGCGAGCAACGAGGTCTTCCCCTTCGACTTCACCAAGCAGCCGCTCTACGCGCGGGTGCAGGTGTCGATCCCTCTCTTTTCCGGCTTTCAGAGGCGGCGCCAGGTCGAGGCGGCCCGGGTCGTGGCCGAGGATGCACGGGAGCGGCGCCGTGCCGAGGAGCTTGCCCGCAGCACCCTCGTCTCCGAGGCGCTGCTCTCGCTCGAGACCGCGTATCGCCGGGTCCAGCTCGAGGAGCGTAACGCCGCCGCGGCCGAAGAGCAGCTCCGCCTGGCGCGCCGGCGCTACCGCCTCGGTGCGGGCGACTTCATCGAGCTGACCCAGGCGGAGGCCGACAAGGCGCTGGCCGACCGCGACCACCTCGCGGCCGTCTACGGCTTCCACGAGGCGCTGGCGACGCTGGAGGCTGCGGTTGGGCGGCGCCTGAGGCAGCGCTCTTAGCGCCGCCAGAAGGGCGAGTGCTGGGTGGGGTGGGGAGAGCTCTGGTCGGATTCGAGGTCCCCATCGCTACTCGACACTCGCGAGAGAGGTTCAGGGGCTCGCGCTCGCCGCCCGCGCTCGCCCGAGGAGAGGGAGATCAGGTGTTCGAATATGGGACGGAGTGTCCCACAGGCGTGCAGGTCGCGGAGGGGGCAAGGGGGAGGGTGGGGCGGTAAGTGGTGGTGGAGACAGGGCTTGCGGGGTTCGGCGTGGTTGGCACGAACCATGGATGAAGGTGGGGTGCCGCGGGTGGCGCGGCGGGAACGAGGAGGGAGAGCGAGATGGATATTCCGAGGCAGAAACGTCCGAATCGGCGGCGATACATCTACATGGGAGCGGGGGTGGCTGCGATTGCACTGGTCACGCTGGCTCTCTCGCGACTCGAGCCCGCGGCGCCGTCGGTCAACGCCTCGGTGGTCTTCACGGACACCGTGAAGCGGGGCCCGATGGTTCGAGAGGTGCGCGGACCGGGCAACCTGGTGCCGGAGGACATCCGCTGGATCACGACGCTGACGCCCGGCCGGGTGGAGCGGATCCACGTGCGGCCCGGTACGGAGGTGGAGCGAGGCACGCTGCTCCTGGAGCTCAGCAACCCGGATGTGAACATTCAGGCACTCCAGGCGGAGCAGGCGCTTACGGCAGCGGAGGCGGAGCTGGCCCGGCTGCGGACGGATCTGGAGACGCAGCGGCTGAATCAGGAGGCCTCCGTCGCGACGGTGAGGCGAGAGCACCAGGAGGCGCTGCGCCAGGTACGGACGAACGAGGAGCTGGCCCGTGAGGGGCTGGTCTCGACGATCGAGCTGGAGAATGCTCGTGACCGCGCCGCGGAGCTGGAGACGCGGCTGGAGGTCGAACAAGAGCGGCTGCGTCTCTTCACCGAGTCGATCGAGGGACGGCTCCAGGTGCAACGGGAGCAGGTCGAGCGGCTGCGGGCGATCGCGGAGTTCCAGCGCAACCAGCTCGAGTCGATGAGCATCCGCGCGACCGCGGATGGCGTGCTCCAGCAGATGGCGCTGGAGGTCGGGCAGTGGGTGATCCCCGGCAATACGCTGGGCGCCGTGGTACAGCCGGGTCGGCTCAAGGCCGAGCTGCGCATCCCCGAGACGCAGATCAAGGATGTGACGGTCGGGCAGCCGGTCCGCATCGACACGCGAAACGGGATCGTGCCGGGCTCCGTGATCCGTATCGACCCCTCGGTGATCAACGGCGCGGTGGTCGTCGAGGTCGCGCTGGAGGGCGAGCTGCCACGGGGCGCCCGCCCGGACCTGAGCGTGGACGGCACCATCGAGGTCGAGCGACTGGATGACGTGCTCTACGTCGGTCGCCCGGCGTACGGCCAGTCGGAGAGCACGGTCGGGCTGTTCAGGCTGACGGAGAACGGCACGCACGCGGTGCGTGTACCGGTTCGCCTGGGCCGTGCCTCGGTGAACACGATCGAAGTCGTCGACGGCCTTCAGGAAGGCGATGTCGTGATCCTCTCCGACATGTCTTCCTGGGACCAGCACGACAGGGTGAGAATCAAGTAGGACGACGCGTAGACCGGGGCGCCTGCCCCGGCTCCCACCGTGCCGGCCGTGAAGCCGGCGCGATCCGCCACGTACGAAGGAGACGACGATGCAGACCGCGACGGAGCCATTGATCGAGCTGGATGGCGTGACCAAGGTCTTCTACACGGACGAAATCGAGACGCATGCGCTCTCGGGGATCCACCTGTCGATCCAGAAGGGTGAGTACATCTCGATCGCCGGCCCGTCGGGGTGCGGCAAGACGACGCTGCTCTCGATCCTGGGGCTGCTGGATTCGCCCACGGACGGTGTCTACTCGCTGAACGGCCGGCCGGTGTCGGGGCTCACGGCGAGTGAGCGGGCGCGGATCCGCAACCGCGAAATCGGCTTCATCTTCCAGGCGTTCAACCTGATCGGCGATCTCACGGTCTACGAGAACGTGGAGCTGCCGCTGACGTACCGCGGGATGCCGTCGGCCGAGCGCAAGCAGCGCGTCGAGGCGGCACTCGAGCGGGTCGGGATGGCGCACCGCATCCGCCACTACCCCTCACAGCTCTCGGGTGGTCAGCAGCAGCCCGTGGCCGTGGCGCGCGCGATCGCCGGCGACCCGTTGATCCTGCTCGCGGACGAGCCGACCGGAAACCTCGATTCCAAGAACGGCGAGGCGGTCATGGAGCTGCTTCGCGAACTGCATCAGGGTGGTGCCACGATCTGCATGGTCACGCACGACCCGCGCTACGCGCGCCACGCCGACCGGACCATTCACCTCTTCGACGGTCAGGTCGTGCGCGACGAGGCGGCGGGCGCGGTGGTGGAGGAGCTGGAGGAGGCGGGATTCGAAATCGGGGTGGACGGGGAGAAGAGGGTGCCGCACGGCGGTTAGCGGCCCTGCGGGCCGCGGGGGCGGCGCCGCGTTGCGACGTGGGGGCGGCCGCCGGCGGCGGGAGGGCGCTTCGGGCGGGTGGGCTGAGCCGAGCGGCCGTGGTAGCGTGCCGCCTCGTGGCCGGCCGGCGGTGAGGGCGCAGGTAAAGAGGATCTGGACCTTCGGGGGAGGGTGGGATGGGCACGGTGTTCAAGGACATACGCTACGCAGCGCGGACGCTTCGCCGGAGCCCGGGGTTCACGATCGCTGCGGTGCTCACGCTGGCGCTCGGGATCGGGGCGAACACGGCAGTGTTCAGTGTGGTGAACGGGGTGGTCCTGCGGCCGCTGCCGTACCCTGACCCAGAGCGATTGGTCTTCATCGGCTGGGACTACGGCCAGTTTGAGAGTACGTCGGAGACGGTCTTCAAGTTCGCGTACATCCGCGAGCACAGCCGGGTCTTCGAGGGCGTCTCCACGCTGCAGTTCTGGGAAACGGAGCTGGGGACGGCGGAGGTGCCCGACGAAGTGAGCGGGTTTCGCGTGAGCGAGGACTTCTTCCGCGTCAACGGAGTCCAGCCGGTCCTCGGGCGACCGTTCCTCCCCGAAGAGGATATCCCTGGCGGCCCACGTGTCGTGGTCCTGGGCCACGACATCTGGCGCACACGATTCGACTCGGATCCGAACATCCTCGGCGCTTCGGTGCGGCTGGGAGGCGAGCCGTACACGGTGGTCGGTGTGATGCCGGCCGGGTTCTCCTTCGCCGAAAATCCGAGATCGGACGATTTCTTCGTGCCGTTCCAGCTCGATCCGGACCCGGGCGACGCCAGAATGGACCACTTCATCCGCGCACGGATCCGGCCCGGTGTTTCGCTCGACCAGGTCCGGGCGGACCTGCTGGCGGTCTCGCGGCAGTTCAAGGCGGATCACCCCGAGCTGGACCGGGAGAACGAGTCCGGTATCGGCGCCAGGCTCTGGACATACGGCGACATCTTCGTCGGCGGACTGGAGCGCACACTCTGGGTCCTGTTCGGCGCAGTCGGTTTCGTGCTTCTGATCGCATGCGCGAACGTGGCGAACCTATTGCTCGCACGCTCCACGTCGCGGCGACGCGAGATGGCGATCCGGGCGGCGGTCGGCGCCGGGCGCGGGCGGATCGCGGCGCAACTTCTGGCCGAGAGCCTGCTCCTCACCTCCATCGCGGCGGCGGCCGGCCTGCTCCTCGGGGTCTGGGGCGTGGATGGCCTGCTCGCACTCGCGCCCAATTGGTTGCCGCGCATGGAAGAGATCGGGCTCGACGGCCGTGTCCTCGCCTTCACGATCGGCATGGCGGCGGTGACCGGGACGGTGTTCGGCCTCGCGGCCGCGTGGCACGCGTATCGGACCGATCTGAACAGCTCGTTGCGCGACGGTGGGATGCGTCAGGCCTCGAGCCGCGCGGGGGTCCGCGTCCGGTCCGCTTTCGTCGCCGCGCAGGCGGGGCTCGCCGTGGTGCTGCTGACCGGCGCAGGTCTTCTGATCGGGAGCTTCTACCGGCTCCAGTCCGTGAATCTCGGATTCGACCCCGAGGGCGTGATGGCCGTGGCGTTCGGACGCACGCCCCCCGAGTACCAGGCCGAGGGGCGAATCTGGGAGTTCCAGCGACAGCTCCTGGAGCGAATCCAGAGGACCCCGGGCGTCGCTTCCGCTGCGGCGACCTCGGCCCTCCCCCTGCGTGGCCAGCTCAATTTCCCGATGACGGTCGTCGGGCGCCCCGACGCGACGAAGGAAAACGTTCAGTGGCGCCTCATCGGTCCGGGCTACTTCCAGACGATGCGGACACCGATCGTCCGCGGCCGTGAGTTCACGGAGCACGACGATGCCCAGGCGACGCCGGTCGCCATCATCAACGAGACCTTCGCACGGAAGTATTTCGGCGAAGAGAACCCGATCGGGCAGCGCATCGACATCGGCACGGTGGGCGGGCAGGAATTGATTCCCGACTTCGACGATCCGGAGCGGGTGATCGTGGGCATCGTCGCGGATACCCGGGCCATGACCCTGGAAGCCGAACCCCAGGAGATCATGTACACGCCGCGTGCGCAGGAGCCGGCACTCGGCGCAATACTCGCCGAGTACGTCGGGATGGGCGGGCTCGTGATCCGGACGCAGGGCGCCACATCGGTCGCGCCGGCGGTGCGTGCCGCGATCCGGGATTTGGACCCGAGACTGCCGGCCCCCGAGTTCC
>CALKIP010000148.1 GCA_937995995.1 uncultured bacterium | reverse complement strand
GTGCTCGCGCTTCCGATGGGACATCGAGACGTACCTGGCGAGTCTCGGTCCTGACGCGCCGGTCGGGACGCTCGGGGAGATCATCGCGTCCGGGCGCTACCATCCATCGATTGAGGCGCGGCTCCGCTTCTTCCAGTCGGTCGAAGGGCCGCCCGAGGAGGATCGTGGGTGCAGGGCCGCCGCGGAAAACACCGAGCGGCTGCGCGGGGCGGTGCGTGCCGCGCTCGCCGGCGAGCGGCTCGATGCCCTCGTCTACCCGAGCTGGAACAACCCGCCTCGCAAGATCGGCGACCTGAACACGCCACACGGAAACAACAGCCCGCACCTCTCGCCGCCAACCGGGTTCCCCGCGCTCTCCGTGCCGATGGGCTGGGTCCGCGACGGTCGGCTGCCGGTCGGGCTGCAGATCTTCGGCGACGCGTGGTCCGAGCCGGTGCTGATCGAGATCGCCTACGCCTACGAGCAGGCGACCCGGCACCGCCGCCCGCCGGCGTCCGCGCCGCGGCTCGGCGGTCTGGCGGTTCGGTGACAATTTGACCGGGTGATTGGGCGGGCGCCCTTCGCCTGTCTACCCCAACAAGGGCGGGGAGGGATGAGCGGATGCACGGGAGTGACTCGATGAACAAGCGGGTGAGCCTGTGGTGTGGCGTGGCCCTGGTCGCGGGGATGGTCGTGATCGGCGGGTGCGAGGCCGGGGCCGGAGAGGGAGATGAGGCCCGCAACGGAGGCGGGGCGACTCTCGTTTCGACGGACGCAGCGCCGGTGCTCACGCCGCAGGAGAGTGGGACGACGGCGCTGATCCAGGCGGTGAGCCCGGTCGACGACCAGGTGGTCTGGGCGAGTGGGCACCAGGGGACGTATCTGCGCACCACGGACGGTGGGCAGACCTGGCACGCCGCGAGGGTGCCGGGCGCGGATACGCTGCAGTTCCGCGACGTCCACGCCGTCGACGAGAGCACGGCGTACCTCCTCAGTGCGGGGCCGGGCGACCTCTCCAGGATCTACAAGACGACGGATGCGGGCCGGAACTGGACGCTCCAGTTCCGGAACGAGGAGCCGGAGGGCTTCTTCGACTGTTTCGCCTTCTGGGACGAGCGGCGCGGGATCGCCTTCAGCGACGCGGTCGACGGCGAGTTCATCGTCGTCGCGACGGAGGACGGCGAGACGTGGACGCGCGTTCCGCCGGAGCAGGTCCCGGACGCTCTGCCCGGGGGCGAGGGCGGGTTCGCGGCGAGTGGGACGTGTGTCGTCGCCGGGGCGGACGGCCGGGCTTGGATCGGGACGGGTGCCGGGACCGCCGCGCGGGTACTCCGTACCGTCGACTACGGCCGGACGTGGAGCGTGGCAGAGACTCCGCTCGTCACGGGCGAGATGGCGGGCGTCTTCTCCGTTGTGTTCCGGGACGCTTCGAACGGCGTCGTCCTCGGCGGCGACCTGGCGCGGATGGACGAGCACACGCAGAACGTGGCGATCACGCGCGACGGCGGAGCGGCGTGGACGCCGGGCGGCACGCTGGAGCTCGCCGGGCCGGTCTACGGCGGCAGCTACGTGCCGGGCGCGGCATCGCCGACGCTGGTCGCGGCCGGGCCGGGAGGGCTCGACTATTCAGCGGACGAAGGCCGCACCTGGGTCGGTCTCGACTCGCTCTCCTACTGGGCCGTCGCTTTCGCCCGGCCCGCTACGGGGTGGGCGGTCGGTCCGCAGGGGCGGGTGACGAAGATCGAGTGGCGCTAGCGATGGCTCGAACGGGCTCAACTGAGCGGGAGGACGGCATGCATTCGGCGAACGACAGTCCGGAATTCCTGGCCACGGCGGGTGCGGGGCGCATCGACCGCCGGCGCTTCATGGCGTACTTCACCTCGGCGGGGCTGGGCGGCACGCTCTTTCCCGGCGTGCTGTGGGCGCTGGGCCAGGGCGAGGTCACGAAGGAGACGATCGAGCAGGCGGAGGCGATCGCCGGGCTCGAGTTCACCGACGAGCAGCGTGAGGAGATGGTGCGCGGGCTGAACCGCAACGTCGCCTCGTACGAGGCGGTGCGCAAACTCGAGCTGCCGAACTCGGTGGTTCCGGCGGTCCGCTTCGATCCGGTCGTGCCGGGCGTTCGGCCGCCGTCGACGGCGGTGCGCGCCGCGGGCGAGCGGATGCGGCGCTCGGACCCCGGCCGGGTCACGCGTCCGGCCGATCTCGAGGAAGCGGCGTTCTGGCCGGTCACGAAGCTTGCCGAGCTGATCCGTACGCGGCAGGTCACGTCGCTCGAGCTCACGCGGATGTACCTGGACCGGCTGAAGCGCTACGGTCCGACGCTCGAGTGCACGATCACGCTGACCGAGGAGCGTGCGCTCGAACAGGCGCGGCGCGCGGACGAGGAGATCGCCGCCGGTCGCTACCGCGGCCCGCTGCACGGGATCCCGTGGGGCGTGAAGGACCTGCTCGCCGTGAAGGGCTATCCGACGACGTGGGGCGCGGAGCCGTACGTCGACCAGGTGATCGAGATGGACGCGGCCGCCGTCCGTCGCCTCGACGAGGCCGGCGCGGTGCTCGTCGCCAAGCTCACCGTCGGCGCCCTGGCGATGGGCGATGTCTGGTACGGCGGCAAGACACGCAACCCGTGGAATCTGGAGCAGGGATCGAGCGGCTCGTCGGCGGGCTCGGCGGCGGCGACGGTCGCGGGGCTCGTCGGCTTCAGCCTCGGCACGGAGACGCTGGGCTCGATCGTCTCGCCTTCCACGCGCTGCGGCGCGACGGGGCTGCGCCCGACCTTCGGGCGCGTGAGCCGCCACGGCGCGATGGCGCTCTCGTGGTCGATGGACAAGATCGGTCCGATCTGCCGCAGCGTGGAGGACTGTGCACTCGTCTTCGATGCGATCCACGGCGCAGACGAGCACGACCCGTCGTCCCGGGACGCGCCGTTCGTCTGGGACGCGAACATCGACGTGCGCGGCCTCAGGATCGGCTACCTGAAGAGCGGGTTCGACGACGAGCCGGAGAGCGAGCCGGCGCGCGAGTGGCGGCGCATGGACCGCGAGGTGCTCGACGTGCTCCGCTCGCTCGGCGTGGAGCTGATCCCCTTCGAGCTGCCCGGCGACCTCCCGGTCGGCGCGCTGCGCCTGATCCTGCACGCCGAGTGTGCGGCTGCGTTCGACGACCTGACGCGCAGCGGCCGGGACCGGATGATGGAGGAGCGCAGCTCGTGGCCGAACACCTTCCGGCAGGCGCGCTTCATCCCGGCCGTCGAGTACATCCAGGCGAACCGTGCACGCACACTCGTCATGGCCGCGCTGGACGAGGCGATGCGCGACATCGACGTCTTCGTCACACCATCGTACGCCGGTGACGTTCTGCTCATGACGAACCTGACCGGCCAGCCGGCCGTCGTGCTGCCGAACGGGTTCCGCGCGGACGGCACGCCGGTCAGCATCTCGTTCATCGGCAACCTGTGGGGCGAGGCGGAGACGCTGGCGGTGGCGAAGGCGTACCAGGATGCCACCGAATTCCACCTGCGCCGGCCGCCGGCGTTCAGCGGATAGAGAAGGGCGTTCACCCATCGGGCCAGCGGCCGCGTGCGGCTCGGGTGAGCACCCACGCCCTCGCGTCCGTGCTCGCCCATTGCGAATTCGCTTCGTAGTAAACACGCGGAAACGCAGTCGCAGAGAGCATCACACCGAGGGAGTGCTTACGTGTTGGGAATCGTAGGTTTCGTGAAGAAGCGGAGTCCGATCGTGGCGGTGTTGACTGCCGCGACACTCACGGCGTGTGGCGGTGCGGGCACGACCGAGCGGCCGGCGCCGACGACCGGTGCGCAGCCGGTCCGCGCCGCGAACGGCATGGTCGCCTCGGCGAACGCGCTGGCGAGTCGCATCGGCGCCGACGTCCTCGAGGCGGGCGGCAACGCCGTCGACGCGGCGATCGCGACGGGGTTCGCCCTGGCCGTCACACACCCGACCGCCGGCAACATCGGTGGCGGCGGGTTCATGGTGATCCGCTTCCCCGATGGGCGGACGACGTCGTTCGACTTCCGCGAGAAGGCGCCCCTCGCCTCGCACCCGGAGATGTTCCTGGACGAGAACGGCGAGTACTCCTACCAGGCGCACCACAACAGCCACCTGGCCGTCGGAGTTCCGGGCACGGTGGCGGGCTTCGACCTGGCGCACCAGCGCTACGGCTCGGTGGAGTGGCGGCAGCTCGTCGAGCCGGCGGTGCGGCTGGCGGGCGAGGGGTTCCGGGTGATGCCGGGGCTCGCGCGCTCGCTCGAGCGGGTGCTCCCGTCGATGGAGCGCTACCCGGCGAGCGTCGCGGCGTTCTCGAAGAACGGTGAGCCGTACCGGCCAGGCGAACTGCTGCGGCAGCCGGACCTGGCGCGCACGCTGGAGCGGATCCGCGACCTCGGCCGCGACGGCTTCTACAAGGGCGAGACCGCGGACCTGATCGTCGCCGAGATGAAGCGCGGCGGCGGAATCATCACGCACGAGGATCTGGAGCGCTACGAGGCGAAGGAGCGCCAGCCGCTCCACGGCAGCTACCGCGGCTACGACATCATCAGCATGCCGCCGCCGAGCAGCGGCGGCGTGGCGATGATCGAGATGCTGAACATCCTCGAGGGGTACGATCTGCGCTCGATGGGCCACAACTCGGCCGAGTACATCCACCACCTGATCGAGGCGATGCGGCGCGCCTACCGCGACCGCGCGCGCTACGTGGCCGACACCGACTTCGTCGACGTCCCGCTCGACCGGCTCATGAGCAAGGCGTACGCGGCGGAGCTGCGCGCCGGGATCGACCCGGAGCGCGCGACGCCGTCGAGCCCCGAGGATGTGAAGATGGTCGCCGAGGGCACGCACACGACGCACTACTCCGTCGTCGACGCGAACGGGATGGCCGTGAGCGTGACCTACACGCTCGAGCACAGCTACGGCTCCAAGATCGTGGTGCCGGGCGCGGGTTTCCTGCTCAACAACGAGATGGGCGACTTCAACGCGGCGCCGGGGCTCACCACGGAGACGGGGCTGATCGGTACGGAGCCGAACCTGGCGCGGCCGGAGCAGCGCATGCTCTCCAGCATGACGCCGACGATCGTCGCGAGGGATGGCGAGCTCGTCGCCGTGGTCGGCAGCCCGGGCGGGCGTACGATCATCAACACGGTGATGCAGGTGATCCTCAACATCATCGACTTCGAGATGAACATCGCCGACGCCGTCGCGGCCAAGCGGCTGCACCACCAGTGGCTGCCGGACCGCGTCTCGATCGAAGAAGGCGGAGCGGACCCGGAGACCGTGCGCACCCTCGAGGCGATGGGTCACACGGTCCGCGTCGGCGGGCGCCAGGGGCTCGCGCACTCGATCATGATCGACCCGCGCACCGGCGAGCGGCTCGGGGCGGCGGATCCCCGCGAGGTGGACGGGGCCGCGGTCGGGTACTGAGGGCGCGCTGCGGCGGTGCACGCCCCCTGCGCGGCTAAGTTTCGCGCTCGCGTAATACCGGCTCCAGCGTCCGCCACACGTTCTCGGCCATGATCCGCTGGCCTTCGGCGGTGGGGTGGATGCCGTCCGGCTGGTTCAGCTCGGGGACGGCGGCGACGCCTTCCAGGAGGAAGGGGATCAGCGCGGCGTCGTTTTCCCGGGCGAGGTCGATGAAGAGATCGCGGAAGCGGTCGGTGTAATCGCTGCCCAGGTTGGGCGGCGCCTGCATCCCGGCGATGACGATCGAGGCGTCGGGGTGCGCGGCGCGGGTGCGGTCGATGATCGCCTGGAGGTTGGCGCGCGTGCCGGCGAGGTCGTGGCCACGCAGGGCGTCGTTCGCGCCGAGGGCCAGGACCAGGACGGCGACGGGCTGGCGCAGGAGCCAATCGATGCGGCGCAATCCGCCGGCGCTGGTTTCGCCGCTCACGCCGGCGTTCACGACGCGGTAGCGGTACCCCGCCGAGTCCAGCTTCAGCTGGATTCGCGCGGGGTACGCTTCGTCCAGGGTGAGCCCGTAGCCGGCAGTCAGGCTATTGCCGAGGAAGACGATCGTCGGAAGATTGCCGTGCTGGTCCGGGGCGAGTGGAGGCGCGTGGGTATCGTCGGCTTGCCCGCCGATCAGGTTCCGCGTGTCCGTGCGCTCGCCGTCCGTACCGGCGTCGTCCGTCTCCCGCACGGACCCGGCATTCGTTCCATGGGCCGATTCATGAGCTCGCGCACCATCCGCACGGCCGGTGGATCGCGAGTCCGTTGCGTCGCCCCGGATGCCGTCCGTGCCACAGCCGACGACGGCGGCCAGGATCCCGATGAGGAGAGCCGATCGAAGCATGATGATCGTCGCCGAAGGTCTGGAGAAATCGTATCGCAG
>CALKIP010000147.1 GCA_937995995.1 uncultured bacterium | reverse complement strand
TCAGCGCACAGTATAACGGACGTGAGTTTTCTTGTCCAGAGGCACGTATCCGCGGGTTTTACCGCTTCGGATGCACTTTGGTTCCACGGGATGGCGATCGGGACCGGTGTGGCCGAATCCGTGGCTCTGCTGCGATGTGCGTGTGAGCACGCGGCGAGAACGTCGGGCTCCGATAATCGGTGCACCATCAGGGCATGGTGAGCACCACCTTGCCGCGCCCGTGTCCTGTCTCGACGAGCCGGTGCGCATCGGCAGCACGGTGCAATGGAAAGGCCTGCCGGATGTGGACGCGCAGTTTCCCCTGACGGAAGAGGTCGACGAGTGCGGCGAGCCGCGTGGCCGAGCGCTGACTGCGAATCGCACGGACGCCGAGCCGGCCGGCGACGTCGAAGTCGATGATGGTGCCGATTCTGCTCCGGTCCTCGATCAACTCGACCGAGGCCTCGAGGGCACCGCGGCCGGCGGCGTCTAGAGCGGCGTCGACGCCTGCCGGGGCGAGGGCACGGACCCGACCGGTGAGGCCGGGGCCGTAGGTGACCGGAGTCGCGCCGAGAGAGCTGATGTATTCGTGGTTCGCCTCGCTCGCCGTGCCGATTACGGTGGCGCCGAGGGCGCGGGCGAGCTGGACCGCCGCGGTCCCCACCCCGCCCGCCGCAGCATGCACCAGCACCGTCTCCCCCGCAGCGACGTACAGTTCCTCGAGCGCTGTGTGCGCGGTCTGCGCGGAGGCCGAGAAGGCGCCGGCTTCCTCCCACGACATCGTCGTCGGCTTCGCCACGATCTGGGCAGTGCTCACCACCACCATCTCGGCGTAGGAACCGAGGACCCGGAAGCCGAGCACCTCGTCGCCCGGGGCGAACCCCTCGACTCCCTCGCCGATCTGGTCGATCACCCCCGCGAACTCGTTGCCGAGGATCTGCGGAGGGTGGACCTGGAATGGGCCTCCGTTTCGGAACCACCCCTGCCGAACCGCGCAGTCGACGGGCTGCACCCCCGCCGCCCGCACCCTCACCCTGACCTCGCCTGGACCCGGCTGCGGATCCGGGAACTCCTCCAGCCCCAGGACCTCGGGCGGTCCGTATTCTCTTATCGCGATGGCGCGCATGAACTCTTCTCCATTCAGAGTTGCTGAGTCGTACTGTCGTCACTTCGGTTTGCCCGTGGCGCGATGGGCTGTGTCGGTCGGATGGCCGTGATGGGGCGAGCCGTCCGTGCGATCGATGCCGTCGCCAGCGGTTCACCCGGATCGTCCGGATCGCCGGGGTCGCCCGGGTCATCCGGACCGCCCGCCCGCACCGAGCCGGCGAGCTTCCCGGCGTAATCGACCACCGAACGGCCGAGCATGGTGAGCTGCGCGGCCAATGCCGGATCATTTGCAGAGCCATCGTCTGCGAAGGCGCGGTAGGCGCCGCCGACGGTGACGCAGAACGGGACGGCCCAGCCTCGCAGCGCCTGGACGCTGGAGGCCATGGTGTTGATCGTCTGCATCCCCCGTCCGCCCGCGGCCGTCGCGATCAGGCCGATCGGCTTGTCGGTGAGGTAGGGAGGGTCTTCATCCGCGAGGAGCTGCAGCCAGTCGAGTGCGTTCTTGAGAGCGCCGCTCAGCGCACCGTGGTAAGTCGGGCTGCTCCAGATCATCCCATCGGCACGGGCGGCGAGGCGGGCCAGATGCCGGGCTGCAGGTGCCACCTCCCGCGCCGTCGGGTCGTAATGCGGGAGATCGAATCTGCCGAGATCGAAGAGTTCCACCTCGGCACCCGCTGTCGCGGCGCCTTCGAGAGCGAGTTCCAGCGCGCGCTGGCTCGCGGACGGAGTGCCGCGAGATCCGCCGAGTCCCATGATTCGAATCGTCATCCGTTCCTCCCTTTCGGAGGGATCAGGTGCGACATGCGGTCGGGCGTGCATTACGACGCCGCCCGGTGCACGATATCCGGCATCGTCGTGCGTGCGGCGCGGGTCGGGCGCCGCGGAGACCAGAGGCGCGGGAGCCAGAGCCCCGCGGCGAGCAGTAGAAGAGCAACTCCGACGGTTCCGAACGTCGCGCCCAGGCCGATTTTCCCGGCGATCGCCTGGCTCGCCAGCGGCGAGAGGAACTGGCCGAGGAATACCGCCGTGGCGAGACCGCCCAGTGCGCGGCCGCGGAGTGAGGCAGGCGACGTCGTCGCCACCCAGAGGTTGAAGTTGGGCATGAGGAATCCCATCCCGAGGCCACCGATCGTGAGCGCCGCCAGGACGAGCATGAACCCGTTTGCGTGCCAGATCATCAGGAAGCTGGCGCCCATGAGCAGGAGGGTCAGCGCCAGAATGGGCGTGAAGCCGATGCGGGCGCGGACCTGGCCGTAGGCGAGGGCGGTGAACATTCCCGCGAGATTGGACAGTGCGATGGCGGCTCCACTGACCGTCGGTCCCGCGCCGAGCAGGGCTTCGAGGTGGAACGGGAGCTGGGACGGGATGAGGTAGAAGGCGACCATCCCGAGGAACGCCATGCCGTAGATCGGGGCCAAGGCCAGGAGTGGGCCTGCACCGGCGTCCCTCGTCCCGATTTCCTCACGTGCGATCGACCCCTCACGTGCGGTCGTCCTCTCGCGTGCGGTGATTCCGTCACGCGCGGTGGTTCTCTCCCACGTGGTGATCTTTTCACGCGCGGTGGTCTTCTCACACGCGGCGTCCCTCGCCGCCGACTGGTCGCCTGGTGCGGAGTCGTTGCCAGGGACCGGCTCGTCGCTCTGGAGCGATGTGGTTCCACGTGGCGTTGCACCATCGTGCGACGGTCTGCCACCGTGCGTGGACGCTCCGCTCCTCACCGGTTCGGGGAGGGCGTACCACGCCAGGACGACCAGGGGGAGCGGGAGGAGGTAGATGGCGAAGGGGAATCTCCACCCGAGTTCAGCGAGCAGACCGCCACCGGTGAGGAAGACGACGCCGCCCAGCGTCATGGCCGCCGCCTGCCAACCCATGAAGCGGGCGCGTTGGGCGCCGTCGTAATAGTCGGCGATGAGGGCGGTCGTGCTCGTCATGAGGCCGGCCATCGCGGCGCCGAGGAGCACGCGTCCGACGAGAATCGCGCCGAGCGAGTCGAGATAGAGCCCGGAGCTCCCCGCGCCGGCGAAGAGGAGGATCGAGGCGAGGAGCAGTCGGGTCCGGCCGCCGCGGTCGCCGATCAGCCCGGCCAGTGGCGCGCCCAGCACGATCGGGAGCGCCGAGATGGTGAGGACGAGCCGCACCCACGTCCCCGAGTTCGGCACATCGGCGAAGTGCGCCTCCATGGCCGGGAGCGCGGGCGCAATCACGGCGCCGGCCATGACCGTCAGCGAACTCGCCAAGAGGAGGGTCGCCATGGTGAGTGTGGAGTCCGGGCGCACCTGCCGCCCGTGGGCAACGCGTGGGGCCGGGCCGCTAGCCATGCTCCGGTGTCGGCCGTGAGTCAATTCTGCTCTCCTCGATCGTGTCGTTCACAAAAGCGAGCCATCGTTGTTGAATGGAATCTGCAAAGATAACCGGCCCGCCACATCGCGCGGTGGGCCGGTTTTTCGGTAGGGCGTCCGGAGGGTGGCGGGGCTGTACCTCGGTACAGTAGGGGTCTCACTTCTCGCACGTCGCCCGCTTTCGCGGCGTGGCTCAACTGCGTTGGATGGCGGCGTAGATGATCGACGCGGATGACTGGTGCGGATGACTGGTGCGGATGACTGGTGCGGCCGGGATAGCGCTCAGGCGTCGGGAGCTGGCCCCGAAGCGATCAACCCGCGCTCCCGGGCGAGTGCCGCGGCCTCGGTCCGGTTCGAGGCGTTCAGCTTGGAGAGTATGGAGCTGACGTGGAACTTTACGGTCCGCTCACTGATGGAGAGGGTCTGCGCGATCTTCTTGTTCGAGGCTCCCTGTGCCAGGAGTCCAAGGACCTCGGTCTCGCGAGGGGTCAGCCCGTCGTTCGCCCCGCGGACCTGGCGGATGAGCTTGGAGGCGACGGCGGGCTCGATGAGCGAGCCGCCCGCGTGGACGACACGGATGGCCCGGAAAACCTCGTCGCGTGGCGCGCCCTTCAGGAGGTAGCCCTCGGCGCCGGAGCGGATCGCGTTCACGATCTGTTCGTCGCGGTCGAAGGCGGTGAGGACGACGATCCGGAGCGCGGGCGCCTCCGCGCGCACGCGACGGATGACCTCGACGCCGTCAAAGCCGGGAAGCTCCAGGTCGAGGAGGAGGACATCGGGGCGAAATTCCAGGGCGGCGCGCACCGTCTCCGGTCCGCTCCCGGCCTCGCCGATCACCTCGAGATCGGGCTGCGTGCCGAGCATGGCGGCGAGTCCCTCGCGGACCACCGGGTGGTCATCGGCGAGGAGGATCCGGATCGTTTTCTGGCTCATCAGCGGCCACCAGTGGAAGTGTCCCGAGCAACAGGATCCAGCGGGACGACGGCTTCGACCCGCGTTCCCTTGCCCGGTGCGCTCTGGAGAGTCAATGCGCCGCCAAGGAGACGAGCCCGCTCGTACATCCCGACCACGCCGAAACGTGCGGAGTTCTCCCGCGCCGCCGCGGGGTCGACGCAAACGGTGAAGGTACAGCCCTCGGCTTCGAATCCGCGCCCGTCATCCTCGATGGTGAGGACGACCCTCTTCGCTTCCATGGCGAGTCGCACGACGACGTGCCTGGCGTCCGCGTGGCGGATCACGTTGGCGAGCGCCTCCTGTGCAATACGGTAGAGCCCCGCCTCGAGGCGAGCGGAGAGGCGGCGCGTACCGCCGCTGGCCTGGAAGTCGATTTGTGGCGCTGCCCCGATGGCAGGGCCGGTGCCAGTGGAGCGCCCCCCGTCTCCACGGTACACGACTCCACTTGCGCTCTCCAGGCAGAGCGCCCGCAGCGCCTCCACGAGCGTGCACCCCTCGAGTGGCGCGGGACGGAGGTCGAGGACGGAGCGGCGTGCGTCGTCCAGGTTCTGGCGCGTGAGCGCCAGCGCCTTGTGCACCGCGGCGCGCACACGGGCGATGTCGCCTTCGGTCATGTGCCGCGGGTCGGACTCGAGGAGGGCGTCGACGGTCTCGAGGTGGAGCGCCGTCGCCGCGAGGCCCTGGGCCAGGGTGTCGTGGATCTCACGGGCCAAGCGGTTGCGCTCCTCGGCGGCGCCCGCCTGTGCGCTGTGCTCGAAGAGCCGTGAGCGCTCGATCGCCACGCCGAGCATCTCGCCGATGATGTGCAGGAGCCGGAGCTCGCAACGGGAGAGCTCGCGCCACTCCGTGCTCGCCACGTTCAGCACGCCGAGCTTCCCGCCACGTGCGTGCAGCGGGATGCTTGCGTGGAAACGGAGTCCGGCGGTCCCTTCGGTCAGCCACTTCAGCCGCGTGCAGGTGAGGACGTTGGCGGCGGCGTGCAGCTTTCCGTTCCGGAACGAGACGAGGCAGTCGCAGTAGCCCTCCATCCGCTTCGGGTGGTCGGCGAGTGCGGCGGGGAGGTTCCGCGCTGCGGCCAGGTAGGGGCGTCCCGTCGCCTCGTCGAGGAGCCAGACCCAACCGGCGTGCAGATCGAGGAGCTCGGCCACACGGGAGAGCGTCGTGTCCAGCGCATGGGTGATGCTGACCGACTCGTTGAGGGCGTCGGCGATCGCGTTGAGGATCTCGAGCTCCCGGTACTGCTGCTCGAGAGGCGTGCCAGGATCCATGGGGAGCCCGGGGGTTCGGGTGAAGTGAAGATCCGCCGGCAGCGGCGCTACCATAGGCGAGGTCGGATCGCACGGCAAGCGTGCGGTGACACCGCGTCGGCTGGGCCGCTCCAGAGGCCACCCTGATCCTAAGGGAGATCGGCGGATGCCACATCGGGCGGCGGTCCGGCACTTCCACTGAACCCGGGACCAGGCCGATGCCTGTACGAGGGTACAGGAGGAGGTGCCGCCTCCCGGTCGGGATGACATGCCTGACCGCCTCTACCGGTTGACAGACCGGGCGATCTCAGGCGATCGTTGTTACACCCACCGGCGGCGCCTCGTGTGCCGGGGCGCCGGACCGGAGCGGGAGCTTCTCACCAGATGTTCAGAGGTCTGCATGCGGGTGGTCCTGATCGGCGTTCACCTCACTGGAACCGACGGGACCGGAGTGTATCCGCATGCTATCCACGACCCACGCGAGCGACGCGCGCATCGTCGCCGACCGACTGACGTACGCGCTGCCTGACGGCCGCGAGCTCTTTCACGACCTCACACTTTCGTTCGGCCGGGACCGCACCAAGCTTCATACCGTTCAGCGTCAATATTATGCGTTAGTTCACGGCGAAATGCAGCATAACGAAGGAACGGTGAACGCGCCGATTGGCCGGGACCCGAAAGAGTGAAAACGATT
>CALKIP010000146.1 GCA_937995995.1 uncultured bacterium | reverse complement strand
ATCCGCCATCGGTCAGTTGTGCGCCCTCGGCGTAGAGCGCGGTACTGAGCGGACCAGTTGTGCCCCAAAGAGTGCCGGCACCGACTGCGAAGAGATAGCCGGCCAACCGGCTCGATCCGGCACCCGATGGCTGCGTGTCCTGCGCCATGATTCGTCGAGTTCGGGGGAATGGGGCATCGGCTCTGCGGCCGTGGGTTCGCTGGACAGAATAGGTCATAAGACACGGTGCGGCAATGCGCTGCACGGCATTGCGGCCAAGCGCATGTACGCAACCGCGCCTTCCCGTAGGGAGAAGACGCCGATAGGGCGCAGGCACAGAGAGGCCGGTGCGCGTATCCATACGCACACCGGCCCGGACAGTCGGAAGGAAGAGGCCCTACCGGTTCAGGGTTCCGTGGATCTGCTGTGCCTGCTGGAGGTGCGAGGCGACTATGCTGCGTGCCTCCATGAGATCCTTCTCCAGTCGGTTGTTGCGTGCGCTCGGGATCAGTGCGTTGTCGAGCGATTCGAGAAGCCACTGGTGCTGCTGCACCTGGTTCTGCATGTACGTCCTGTCGAACTGCGCGCCCTCGAGTTGCTGTAGCGTCCGAAGCGTCTGCTGCGCGGTGGAGTTGATCTGCTGGTTCAGCTGGCTGCCCGTCGTGCCGCGGAGGTCGCCCTCGAGAGAAGCAAGCCGCTGGTTCAGCGTCGTGTGATCCGTGATCATGCGCTGTGCAAACTGTCTGACGGCATCGTTTCGACTCTTCTGCAGTGCGAGCTGGGCGGCCTGGATCTCCGCATTGTTCGCAGACATTGTGATGTTGCCGACCTCGGCGTCCGAGAGAATCAAGCCCCCGCCTGGTGCGGGCTGGCCACTGACGTCGGGCTCAGGGCTCTGGCAGGCACCGAGGGCCAGAATCGAGACGGCGGCGCCGAGGGCGAGGACGCGTACGGTTCGGCGAGGAGTGGCGTGCACCATGTTTCCTCCTGGTTGTCATGGACATCATCCGCTCTCCCGGCACCACGTGACTGCCCCGGGAGTTCGGGGCAGGCTCGCCTGCAAGTTCGGTGCACGCATCGAGCATCGAGGGCGGCCCTGGAATCTACCCCAGGGTCGTCCGGCGATGTGGGCCGTTGTCCAGGACCCGGCGCCCGGGTAGATTGCGGCCCCGTTGGCCGGGGAACATGGATGGAGGTATGCAATGTCGTCAGCCGTGGACAGGCCAGAGGTCGGAGCCACAGTGCAGCCGTCGGAGCGCGAAGGGCAGACGTTCGTCGGCGACTCACTGCTGGCCCGCTACGCGAGCTTCGTCAAGCTCCCGCACACGCTGTTCGCGCTTCCGTTCGCAGGCGTTGGCGCGATCCTGGCCACCCGCGAGCGCCCCGACGTATTGACCCTTTCCACGGTCTTCTGGATCGTCCTGGCATTCACGGCCGCCCGCTTCGCCGCCATGGGGTTCAACCGGATCGTGGATCGGCGCTGGGATGCACTGAATCCGCGGACCCGGATGAGGGAACTGCCCGCCGGGCGCCTCGGCGTCGGTCAGGCGACGGCGGCGGTAGCGGTGGCCTCGGCGCTGTTCATCGTTGCGGCATGGCAGCTCAATCCACTGTGCGGCTGGCTATCGCCGCTGGCGCTGGCGTGGGTGTTCTTCTATTCGTACACGAAGCGGTTCACAGCCTGGGCGCATCTCGTTCTGGGCTTCGGCCTGGGGATCGCGCCCTCCGGTGCGTACCTGGCGGTGACCGGGGCGTGGAGCGAGCCGTGGTGGGCGCTCGTGGCACTGACGAGTGCGGTGATGCTATGGGCCGGCGGCTTCGACATCATCTACTCCGTACAGGACGAGTCTTTCGATCGCGAGCATGGGCTGCACTCGATCCCCGCACGGCTCGGTACCCGGCGCGCGCTCGGGACTGCTCGGCTCCTGCACTTCCTGGCCACCGTCCTCTTTTTCGTGATCTGGTGGCGGCAGTCGTTCGCTGTCGGCTGGTTCTACCTGGCAGGGGTCGGCGTGATGGCGGTGCTGCTGCACTTCGCGCATGCATCGCTTCGGGGCGACCCTTCGAAGCTCGATTTCAAGCGGATCGACCGCGCCTTCTTCCATACGAACGTGGGCGTATCGACCAGTTTCTTCGTGCTCACGCTTCTGGACCGGATCTTCGTTTGATGATGCCAACGGTCGGATCGCGATGGCACGTGCAAGTCTCGTGGGGGGTGCGGTAGTGACGTCATCCAGCGGACACGCGGCGGACCGGGGCGACGCACCGGTCACGCTCGCGCTCACCGGGGCATCCGGCGCCCCGTACGGTGTGCGCCTTCTTCAGGTTCTGAACGATGCGGGCGTACCGGTCCGCCTCATCATCTCGAAGACCGGGTGGCGGCTGTTGCGGGAGGAGGAGGGGATCGACGATGAGGCCGCATTGCGCGAGCGTACCGGCGACTGGAGCCGGGTCTCGATCTACGACGATGCGGATCGTGGGGCGACGCCGGCGTCGGGCTCCACGGCGTCGCGGGGCATGGTGGTGTGTCCGTGTTCGATGGGCACGCTGGCGAGCATAGCCCAGGGGACGACGCGCTCGCTGATCGAGCGGTCGGCCGATGTGGCGCTGAAGGAGCGTCGCCCTTTGATCCTGGTGCCCCGGGAGACGCCGTACTCGATCCTGCACCTGGAGAATATGCTCAGGCTGAGCCGTGCCGGTGCCGTGGTCCTGCCGGCATCGCCGGGATTCTACCACCGGCCGCAATCGATCGAGGAACTGGTCGACTTCGTCGTGGGTCGGATTACGGCCCACCTGGGACTGGATCTGCCACTCGGCCCGCGCTGGCGGAGCGGCGAGCGGGAGTGAGGGATCCGAAAATGCTCGTCGGTTTGATCAGTGACACGCACGGTCTACTGCGTCCGGAGGTTTTCGATCGGCTGGCGGGCGTGGACCGGATTCTCCACGCCGGCGACGTCGGGCCGGCCGACCTGCTGATCGAGCTCGAGGCGATCGCACCCGTCACGGCCGTTTGGGGCAACACGGACGGGTTCGACGTTCGTGCGCGTGTGCCGGAGCGGGCCGTCGTCGAACTCGAGGGTTGGACGATCGTGGTCGTGCACGGCCATCAGTTCGGGTCGCCAACACCGGAACTGCTGCGTGAGGCATTCCCGGAGGCCGACATCATCGCCTACGGCCACACCCACCGCGCGGTGCTCAACCGCACCGGGAAAAAGCTGGTGATCAATCCCGGCGCGGCAGGGCCGCCTCGCTTCCGCCTCACACCCTCGGTGGCGCTGCTGACACTGGAGCGGGGCTCCGCAGACGCTCGCATCGTGGATCTTTGAGTCTTGTCGGCCGGCCGGCCGGCATTCCGGGGAATTGTCGGATCGGTAGTCCAATGCACCCGGCCCGTCTGCCGTACCGTCGCGCGGGCCAGTCACGACAACCACTCCCCGCTCTATCCGCATCTCCGCGGTCTCCGCCTGAAGCCCGAAATGGTGTCGAGAAACCGGGCACCAACCGCGTATTTGCGTAATCCCAAACCGCAAACCCGTCCTCAGAGTTCGGCACACATCTTTCGACCGTTCGACCCGGACCCACCAATCCGGGCGGAGGGGATGGAGCTTCTCGAGCACACGTATACGACCGCGACCGCAGGTCTCCTTGCGATCCTCTTGGTAGCCCTCCTCCTCACGCGGCTCATCACGCCACGGGAGCGGCGACTGGTGAGTAGCGCTGCGCTGATCCTGGCGGGATTGTTCTATGTTGCACGCTCTGCGGGTGATCCCGTGGAAGCGATGGTGGGCGGGGCGGGGTGGTCGATCGGGCTGGTCGCGTTCA
>CALKIP010000145.1 GCA_937995995.1 uncultured bacterium | reverse complement strand
AAGACATTGGTGAAGACCTTGAACTCGTTCGCCACCCGGATGTCATAGCCGAAGGACGAGACGCCGTAGCTGATCACCCCGTCCCGGACCTGGCCAGGCTCGAAGGGCTCGATCATCCCGTGCTCTTCCGCCATCCGTCGTATCCAGCGGTCGCTCTTGATCGCCATTTGGAACGGGCCTCCATCAGCCGTGTATAGCCAGCACCGAAACCACCAAAGTAGACGTGCTCCCACGGTTGCGGCAAGCGGGCCTCGGCTTGACACCCCCGGCCCGCCGAGGTAGGTTTCGCAGGACTGTAAGTGAATCATTTCACAAACTTCGGGGCGGCTTCAGCGATGCTCGAGTCCTACGCGCCGATCCTAATCTTGCTGGGCGTGTCGGTGGCGAACGCCATAGGGATGGTGGTGGCGTCCCATCTCCTTCACCCGCCGCGTCATACGCCCGTCAAGGACATTCCTTACGAGTCGGGCATGGTCCCGATCGGCAGCACCCGGGAGCGCTTCTCCATCAAGTTCTACATGGTGGCGCTCCTATTCATCATTTTCGACATCGAAGTTGTATTTCTTCTTCCCTGGGCCGTGGCGATGCGGGACCTCGGCTGGGGTCCGTTCGTCGGGGTGCTGATCTTCCTGGTCGTATTGACGGTCGGGCTGATCTACGAATGGAAGAAGGGAGCAATGGAATGGGACTAGAAGCACGCAAGGACCTGCCGGTCCTGGGTCGTGACCACGAAAAGGACGGCAGTCCGGGCTTCCTCTTGGCGAAGCTTGACGACCTGGTGAACTGGGCACGCAACGGGTCGCTGTGGCCGCTTCCGTTCGGCACGGCGTGCTGCGCGATCGAGTTCATGGCTCTGGCGTCGTCGGACCGTGACATTGCGCGGTTCGGGATGGAGCGGCAGGCGTGGTCGCCGCGCCAGGCGGACGTGCTGATCTGCGCCGGGCGAGTGACGTACAAGATGGCGCCGGTGCTGCGGCGTGTGTGGGACCAGATGCCGCAGCCGAAGTGGTCGATCTCGATGGGCGCGTGTGCGAGCTCGGGCGGTGTCTTCGATGTCTACTCGATGGTGCAGGGGATCGACACGATCATCCCGGTCGACGTGTACGTACCGGGTTGCCCGCCGCGTCCCGAGGCGCTGATGTACGCGATCCTGATGCTTCAGGACAAGATCAAGGGCGAGTCGCTGACGAACAAGGCGCTGCGTGAGGAGGACCCGGCGAAGGTGAGCCGGCCGAATCTGCCGCCGGAGGCGATCGAGGAGCTGGCGCTGCCGTTCGGCAACTCGACGTCGCAGAACCGGGTGAGCGGCCTGGTTTCGACCGGTGCGCTGGCTCGCCCCGAGGACCGGACGTCGTAGCATGAGCAAGGACTTCGACGAGGCCCTGGAGGGTCTGGAAACGGGTCCGGCGTCGAGTGACGCCGGCGAGGGAACGCCGCGCGGCGCGGAGGCGGATGCCTCGTCGCACCCGACGGTGGCGGCCCTGCGCGCGTCGTTTGGTGACGCCGTGCTGCATCACGAGATCATGGCCGGCGACGAGCACGTCGTCTACCTGCGTCCCGAGCGAGCGAAGGAGATCCTGGCGTGGCTCAAGGATGCGCCGGAGCATGGTTACGACATGCTCAAGGACGTCACGGCGGTGGACTTCGGCGGGGGGCGCCCGCTACAGCTGGTCTACGAGCTGTGGTCTGTCGAGCACCGTCTGCACCTGCGGGTGAAGGTCGAGCTTCCGCTGGATGCCCTCGAGGTGGACACTGTGGTCGACCTCTGGGCGGGAGCGAACTGGCTGGAGCGTGAGGCGTACGACATGTTCGGCATCCGCTTCCGCGGCCACCCCGACCTGCGGCGGATCCTCATGCCGGAGAACTACGCGGAGGGCTACCCGCTTCGGAAGGATTTTCCTCTGCGGGGTCGCTTCACGCGAGCGGAGCAGACGCGGCGCGCGCTCCTGCTCGACATGGAATCGGATTACACGCCCCAGGAACTGGCGGTCGCCAAGCGGAACGCCGAACGCGAGGCGGCTGCGTCGAACGCGGAGACGAGCGGGGATTGAGTCCCGCGGGGGTCGGATAGAATGGCTACGAAAACGGTCGAGTATCTGGTCAGGCGTAACCCCGAGATGGGGGTGGACGGCCGCCCCACGGAGGCGCCGATCTTCCCGGTGGGCGTGGAGCCGGAGATGCAGGGTGAGCACATGCTCATCAACATTGGCCCGCAGCATCCGGCCACGCACGGAGTGCTTCGCCTCGTGGTCGAGCTGGATGGCGAGACCGTGGTCCGCTGCACGCCCCACATCGGCTATCTCCACTCCAGCTTCGAGAAGCTGGGCGAGTACCGCGGGTGGAACCAGATCGTGCCGCTCACGGACCGCATGGACTACCTGGCGCCGTTGATCTACAACTGCGCCTACGCCATGGCGGTCGAAAAGCTGATGGGGATCGAGGTGACCGAACGCTGCAAGGTGGTTCGGGTGATCCTCATGGAGCTGGATCGTATCTTCGGCCACCTCCTGTGGCTGGGGACCACGGCGATGGACGTGGGCGCCACGACGGTCTTCCTGTACGCCTTCCAGGAGCGCGAGCGGATCTACCGTCTGCACGAGGACTACACGGGGGCGCGCATCACGACGTCGGCCACGCGGATCGGCGGGATGATGGCGGACCTTCCCAAGGGGTGGACGGACGACCTCCAGCGTTTCGTCGACACGCTTCCGAAGACGCTCGACGAGATCGATGCGCTCCTGACGAACAACCAGATCTGGATCAGCCGTCTGCAGAACGTCGGCGCGATCGGACCCGAAGAGGCCATCAATCTTGGTCTGAGTGGGCCGAACCTGCGCGCTTCCGGCGTCGCCTACGACGTGCGCAAGGACAAGCCGTACTACGACTACGAAACGTACGACTTCGACGTTCCGGTCGGTGAGCACGGCGATTCTTACGACCGCTACCTCGTCCGCATGGAAGAGGTGCGACAGAGCCTGCGCATCCTGCAGCAGGCGCTGGACCGTCTGCCCGACGGTCCGATCAACGTCGACGACCCGCGCGTGATCCTCCCGGGCAAGACCGACGCCATGAGTGATATGGAGTCCATGATCCACCACTTCAAGGTGGTCATGGAAGGGATCAAGGCGCCCCCTGGCGAGAGCTGGTTCGGCGTCGAGGCCTCGAAGGGTGAGCTGGGGATGTACGTGGTGAGCGATGGCGGCTCGAAGCCGGTTCGCTGGCGCGTGCGCGGTCCGAGCTTCGTCAACATCTCGGCGCTCTCGCGGCTCGTGGAGGGGCACCTGCTGTCGGACGTGATCACGGTCAACGCCAGCCTGGACATCGTTCTGGGCGAAATCGACCGGTAGGGCTTCGCAGGGCTAAGGCGAGGGCCAGGGCTAGGGCTAGGAACGGCTTGGAGATAGGTGTGAGCGTAAAGAATCCAGGTTGGGCAGGGGAGACGGGAGAGTTTTCCCATCTGACCGAGGCCGATGTCCGGGGTACGGACTTCGTCGGCGAGCGTCCCGTGGAGGGCGGCCATCCGGGCGGAGCTTGCTCGTATCCGTACCACCTCGCGGACAAGGATCCCGAAGCCCCGCTCTTTGAAGGGCCGTATCGGGAGCGCCTCGACAAGATCCTGTCCAGGTATCCGAACAAGCAGGCGGCGCTGCTGCCGGCATTGAGCCTGGCCCAGGAGATCCGCGGCTACGTCTCGCCGGAGGCGATGGCGGAGGTCGCAAAGGAGCTGGATCTGTCACCGGCGTACGTCCGAGGCGTGGCCACGTTCTACACGATGTACAACAAGGCGCCGGTGGGCCGCTATCTGGTGCAGGTCTGCACGAACGTGTGCTGCAACGTGTGCGGTGCGGACGAAGTAATGGAGGCGTTCCTGGACGCCACCGGTACGGCCCAGGGCGAGACGACCGAGGATGGACTCTTCACGGTGGTCGAGGCCGAATGCCTGGGCGCATGTGGCTTCCCGACGGTCGTTCAGATCAACGAGCGTTACTTCGAGAACGTGGAAGCCGAGAGTGTGC
This sequence comes from uncultured bacterium, assembly GCA_937995995.1. Classification (GTDB taxonomy): domain Bacteria; phylum Gemmatimonadota; class Gemmatimonadetes; order Longimicrobiales; family RSA9; genus CALBZE01. Next base: position 14,394 of record CALKIP010000145.1, on the reverse strand, counting down.
CGTCGATCCTCGAGCGACTCCGCGAAGAGGCGGCCGTAGCCGCGTCCTCGGGTGCTCGGGCGACGGCCGCCGAGGCGGCCGGTCAGGGTCGAGAGGCCCCCGTGGCAGCAGGAGGGTCGTCAGGCGAGCCGACCTCTGATGCCGATGGGGAGGAGGCGTAGATGGCGTACCCGTACAGACACGAGAAGGAAGTCCGGATCCTCAGCGAGTACTTCGGCGATCCGGCGGCGCGCACGCTCCAGGGCTGGCGCGAGCGAGGCGGCTACGAGGGTCTGAAGAAGGCACTCGAGCTGGGCCCGGACGAGGTGATCGAAGAGGTCAAGAAGAGCGGGCTGCGCGGCCGCGGCGGCGCCGGCTTCCCCACGGGGGTGAAGTGGAGCTTCATGCCGAAGGACGATGGCAAGCCGCACTACCTGCTCGTCAATGCCGATGAATCGGAGCCGGGTGCATTCAAGGACCGTGAACTGATCCGCTGGACGCCTCACCAGGTGATCGAGGGTGCGCTGATCGGCGCATACGCGATCCGCGCGGTGCACGTCTACATCTACATGCGCGGCGAGTTCTTCGAGCCGGCGCAAATCCTGGCCCGCGCGATCGAGGATGCATACGCCGCCGGCTTCGCGGGCAAGGATATCATGGGCTCGGGCGTCGACATCGATGTGACGCTCCACCTCGGCGCGGGTGCCTACATCTGCGGCGAGGAGACGGCGCTCATGAACTCGCTGGAGGGCCGGCGCGGCCAGCCGCGCATCAAGCCGCCGTTCCCGGCGGCTGTCGGCGCCTTCGGCATGCCCACGACGATCAACAACGTCGAAACGGTCAGCACCGTGCCGCACATCATCAAGAACGGCGGTGACTGGTACCGACAGTGGGGTACGGAGAAGAGCCCGGGGACGAAGCTCTTCAACGTATCCGGACACGTGGTGCGCCGGGGCAACTTCGAGCTTCCGCTCGGCTTCGGTCTCAAGGACCTGATCTACGATGTCTGCGGTGGGATCCGCGATGGGCGCGAGTTGAAGGCGGTCATCCCGGGCGGGAGCTCGGTGCCGATCCTGAGCGCCGACGAGGTCGACATCGCGATGGACTACGAGAGTGTCGCGCAGGCCGGAAGCATGCTCGGCACTGCCTCGGTCATCGTGATGGACGACCGGACGAACATCGTCAAGGCGGTCCGGCGGATGGTCGAGTTCTACGCCCACGAATCGTGTGGCCAGTGCACGCCGTGCCGAGAGGGAACCGCGTGGCTCGGCAAGATCATGCGCCGCATCGAGCGCGGCGACGGGTCCGAGGAGGACCTCCAGACGCTGCTCGACCTGGGCAAGAACATGACGGGCACGACGATCTGCGTGCTGAGCGATTCGGCCGCGGCGCCCGTCGCAAGCTCGATCCAGAAGTTCCGTGACGACTACCTGGCCCTCATCCGTCCCGGGGCGCGGCAGGGTGCCGAGCCCGTCGCGGTGTAAGCGAGCCGGTTGATGACGAACCGTAGCGAACGAGCCGACGAGGGCGAATAGGCTACGGGGAGGAGAGCGTTGGCAACCAACGAGCAAAAGGAAACGGTCACCTGCACCATCAACGGGGTGCAGGTCGAGGTCCCGAAGGGGACGCGGATCATCGAGGCCGCCGAGCAGGCGGGCGTCGGCATCTCGCACTATTGCTACCACCCCGGCCTCTCGGCCCCGGCCATGTGCCGGATGTGCCTGGTCGAAGTGGAGGGGATGCCGAAGCTGACGCCGGCTTGCGTCACACAGGTGGCTGATGGTCAGGTGATCAACACCGAGAGCGACAAGGCGCAGACGGCGCGAACCGGCGTCCTCGAGTTCTACCTGGCGAACCACCCCCTGGACTGCCCGGTCTGCGACCAGGCAGGCGAGTGCAAGCTCCAGGACTACGCCGCGCAGGAGGGGCTGAAGCACGGCCGCTTCCAGGAGACGAAGCGCGTCTTCGGGCGAGACGATTTCGGCGGAGACATCCTCTATGAGGGCAGCCGTTGCATCATGTGCACGCGCTGCGTCCGCTTCATGCGCGAAGTCGCTCAGGACGACGTCCTCGGCGTGGTCCAGCGCGGGCACCGCTCGGTGATCGACACCTTCTATGACGAGGGCGTCGAGAATTCGCTCTGGGCCGGCAACATTGTAGACATCTGCCCGGTCGGCGCGCTGATCTCCAAGGACTTCCTGCACAAGGCGCGGGCGTGGGACCTGGACCGCACGCCGTCGATCTGCACCGGTTGCTCGCAGGGGTGCAATATCCGGATCGAGACGCGCGACAACCTGGCGCAGCGCCTCAAGCCGCGAGAGAACCCGGCGGTCAACTCGTACTGGATGTGCGACTACGGTCGCCTCGGGTACGAGTGGATGAACCGGACCGACAGGATCGAGGCACCGCTGGTCCGGGATGCGAACGGCAAGCTCGTGGCGACGGGCTGGCAGGATGCGGTGACGAAGCTGGTCGATCGCATCCAGGAGATCCGCGGCGAGGGCAGCAAGGTCCTTTGCGTGGGCTCGCCGTCGCACGCCAACGAGGACAACGGCCTGCTGGCTCGCCTGGCGAGCGTACTCGGCGACGGCGAACTGGTCTTCCGCTCGGCGCGTGCAGAGGACGAGGTCGTCTGCCCCGGCTTCCCGAAGCTTGCGCGGCGGCGCGACCTCTCGGCCAATGCTCGCGGGCTCGAGGCCCTCGGCTTCGCCCGCACGGGCGACGACGATGCCCGCGGCGGCATCGATGGCGCCGGACGTGATATCGTGCTCGTCCTCGGCGACGAGCTCTCGGACCTGCCGGCTGATTTCGGCGCAGATGCCGCGCTCTTCGTCTACCTCGGCGAGCATCTCGGCGAGGCGGCGAGGAACGCGCACTTCGTGCTCCCGACCACGACGCACGCGGAGCAGGAGGGCACCTTCACCAACTTCGAGGGTCGGGTCCAGCGCTTCTGGCCCGCACTCCAGGCGCCCGGGCTCGCGCGCCCGGCGTGGCAGGTGCTCGGCGTCGTGCTGGCGGGACTCGACGACGCGGCTGCGCCGGCCACGGCCGCCGATGCGTTCCTCAGGCTCGGTGAGCTGAACGACGCCTTCCAGGGTCTCAGCTACGAGGTGGTGGGGCCGCGCGGCGCGCTCCTCAATGAGGCCGTGAAGATCACGGCTGGCGGTGTGGAGGTGGAGTGATGCACGAAGTAGGTGCCCTTTCGTCCACGGCGTTCCTGATCTCCTCGGCGATCAAGGTCGTCGGCGTCTTCACGGCGGTCCTCGTCATCGTGGCGTATTCGACGCTCCTCGAGCGCTGGATCTCCGCGTGGATTCAGGACCGCCTCGGGCCGAACCGGGTGGGGCCGAAGGGACTGTTCCAGCCGCTGGCCGATGGCCTGAAGAACATCCTCAAGGAGGAGACGCTCCCGAGGGAAGTCTCCAGGCTGTTCTTCATCCTCGCGCCGATGCTGTCGATCATCCCCGCGCTGGTCACCTTCGCGGTGATCCCGTTCGCGGCGCCGCTGCCGACGCCGTGGGGTCTCGTCGAAATGGTCATCGCGGATGTGCCGATCGGGATCCTCTTCATCCTGGCGCTGAGCAGCCTCGGGGTGTACGGGGTCGTGATGGCGGGCTGGGCGTCGAACAACAAGTACGCCTTCCTGGGCGGAATGCGTGCGAGTGCACAGATGATCAGCTACGAGGTCTCGCTCGGGCTGAGCCTCATCCCGATCTTCATGCTGGTCGGCAACGTCACGCTGCCGCAGGTGGTCTGGACGCAGCAGGAGGGGATCGGGCTCTGGTTCGCGCTGCCGCTGGGGCTGTCGTTCTTCTTCTTCGTGATCTCTGCATTCGCGGAGACGAGCCGTCTGCCGTTCGACATGCACGAGTCGGAGACCGAGCTCGCCGCCGGGTTCCACACCGAATACTCGTCGATGAAGTTCAGCATGTTCTTCATCACCGAGTACGCGCACGTGCTGATGTCGTCGGCGCTCATGGCGACGCTGTTCCTGGGCGGGTGGGACATTCCGTTCACCGACTGGGACAACATGGTGGTCGTGGCCCCTGGCGTGGTCGAGGGCGCACAGCCGAGTGTATGGAAGACGCTGGCCACCTTCGCGGCCTTTGCGGCCAAGACCGGATTCTTCGTCCTCCTCTTCATGTGGGTGCGCTGGACGGTGCCGCGGTTCCGCTACGACCAGGTGATGCACCTGGGATGGAAGGTCATGCTGCCGATGGCACTCGGATACGTGGTCCTCATGGGTGTGAGCATCCTGGGCCTCGATGCGGCCGGGATCGAGTTCGGCCTGCTCTACGGCCTGATCCTCACGGCGATCAGCGTCGCCGCCACGATCGTGTTCCTGTGGGTCATCGACCGTGATCGTGTGATCGCGGGCGTGCCGACGCAGAAGGAGGTGCGGCCGGCGTACACCCGTCCCGCACTGGTACTCGAGGGAGAGCCGACGGGTGCACCGGCCACGGAGCCGGCGTACGTCCCCGCCGGAACCGACTGAAGAATCCGAAGAACTGGAGCCGCGGTATGGCGATCGGTGTGAAGACGATGAAGCGCCCCAAGGGGTCCACGTCCTACCTACGTGCGACCCTGAAGGGGATGTCGATCACGTTCCGGCACCTGGTGAACCCGAACAAGGTTACGCAGGAGTACCCGGACGAGAAGCCGGAGCTCTCTCCGCGCTGGCGGGGCACGCACCGGATGGAGGTCCATGCGGACGGCCGCCCGAAGTGCGTGGCGTGCGGTCTGTGCCCGACGATCTGCCCGGCGAACTGCATCCGTCTCGTGCCGGGCGAGGACGACCAGGGCAACCGCTACCCGGTGGTGTACGAGATCGACGAGTTCCGCTGCATCTTCTGCGGAATGTGTCAGGAAGTGTGCCCGGTCGAGGCGATTCACGTGGGTCAGGACTTCGAGAACGCCGAGTACACCCGGGAGCGCTTCATTTACGATCTGGACCGGCTGATGGCACAGGATCACCCGGTCACCGAGCTTTGGGACCCGAGCGACCCGTTGGGCCAATGAGTGATCTTCTCTGGTGGTTGTTTGCCAGCCTGGCGGTGGGCGGCGGCGTCGGTACGGTCCTGAGCCGGAACCCGGTCGCGAGTCTGCTCTCGCTGGTGCTGACGTTCTTCAGTCTGTCGGCGATCTACATCCTGATGGGCGCGCATTTCATCGGCGCGATCCAGGTGATCGTCTACGCCGGCGCGATCATGGTGCTCTTCCTGTTCGTGATCATGCTCCTGAACCTGGGGCACGACTACCGGCCGGATCTGCGCAAGGGCGCGTGGCTGGTGGGCGGCTTCGCGACTGCTGGGGTGAGCGCCTATCTGGTGTCGCGCACGCTGCTCGACGCGGACGCGCTCGCGGTGGCGAGCGCTGCTCCGGCACAGAAGGCGGCCCAGGGCGGAAACGCTGTCGAGGCCATCGCCATGCCACTCTTCCAGGACTTCATGGTCCCCTTCGAGGTAACGGGGATCCTGCTGCTGGCGGCGGTGGTCGGGGCGGTGCTCCTCGCGAAGAGGAGGGTGTGAGCCGTGCTGACGAATTCGCTGGTGCTTTCGGTGATCCTGTTCGCGATCGGCGTCTTCGGCGTCGTGGTTCGCCGCAACGCGATCATCCTCTTCCTGTGCATCGAGTTGATGCTCAACGCCGTGAACCTGGCGTTCGTGTCATTCTCGAACACGGTCGGGATCGAGGGTCAGGTCTTCGTCTTCTTCGTCATGGCGGTGGCTGCCGCCGAGGCCGCAGTCGGTCTCGCGATCGTCATATCGATCTTCCGCCATGCCCAGACGGTGGACCTGGAGAATTTCAACCTGTTGCGGTGGTAGGAGTGCGGAGGATCAGGATTCGGGAATCAGGACGCAGGATTCAGGGCTCAGTGCTCCGCGTTCGGTCGGCGGCTCACTGTGACCTCGCCCCGCGATCACTGAGACCTGAATCCCGAATCCGGAATCCTGTATTCTGAATCCTCGTGGGATCAATGGAACACACGTTTGAACCGACGCTGCTGGGGGCGATCGTCCTCCTCCCACTGCTGGGTTTCGCGATCAACGGGCTGGTCGCATATCTGGCCCCGGAGCGGAAAACGATTCCGTCCGTGGTCGGGCCGGCGGTCATGGGAGTGGCGTTCGTCCTCGCGCTGACGAACTTCCTGCGGATGCTGGGCGCCGATCTGCAAGCGCCGGTCGTCCAGCATTACTGGTCGTGGATGCCCGTGGGCAGCCTGCAGATCGATGCGGCGCTGCAGCTCGATCAGCTCTCGATGCTGATGACGCTGATCATCACGGGCGTGGGATCGCTGATCCACATCTTCAGCATCGGCTACATGAAGGCGGACGACGGATACGCGCGCTACTTCGCGTATCTGAACCTCTTCGTCTTCTTCATGCTGGTGTTGGTGCTCGGGGCGAGCTTCCCGCTCATGTTCGTGGGCTGGGAGGGCGTCGGGCTGTGCAGCTACCTGCTGATCGGCTTCTGGTTCAAGGACCGGAACAACGCGAATGCCGGGAAGAAGGCGTTCATCGTCAACCGGATCGGCGACTTCGGCTTCCTGGTCGCGATGATGCTGATCTTCAGCCACCTGGGGACGCTGGATTTCGTGGGCGTCTTCGAGGCGGCACCGACGGCGTTCGCCTACGGTGGTGCCGTGGTCACGGCGATCACGCTCTTCCTTTTCCTGGGCGCCACGGGCAAGAGTGCACAGATCCCGCTCTACGTCTGGCTGCCCGACGCCATGGCCGGTCCGACGCCGGTCAGCGCGCTGATCCACGCGGCGACGATGGTGACGGCGGGTGTCTACATGATCGCGCGCTCGAGCGTGCTCTTCGCGCTGTCGCCCGTCTCCCAGGTGGTGGTGGCCGGCGTGGGCGCACTCACGGCGCTCTTCGCGGCCACGATCGGACTGGCGCAGTACGACATCAAGAAGGTGCTGGCGTACTCCACGGTCTCGCAGCTCGGCTACATGTTCATCGGCGTGGGCGTCGGCGCGTACGCGGCGGGCGTCTTCCACCTGATGACGCACGCCTTCTTCAAGGCGCTCCTCTTCCTGGGCTCGGGCGCTGTGATCCACGCCATGCACCAGGCGTATCACCATACGCGCAATGACGGCGACGCCCAGGACATGCGCAACATGGGCGGGCTGAAGAAGTACATGCCGATCACGTGGGCGACGATGTGGATCGCGACGCTCGCGATCGCGGGGGTGTGGCCCTTCGCCGGCTTCTTCTCGAAGGACGAGATCATCTGGCAGGCCGCGGCACACGCCGTGGGACCGTACGCCGGGTGGTACAAGGCCATCTGGTTGGTGGCGCTGGCCGCGGCGGTGCTCACGGCCTTCTACATGACCCGGATGATGGTCATGACCTTCCATGGCGAGAACCGGACGGGAGAGGCGGAGCGCAAGCACCTCGGCGAGGTCCCGGCGGTGATGTGGGTGCCGCTCGCAGCGCTCGCCGTGCTCTCGGTGGTCGGTGGCTGGATCAACGTGCCACACGCGGTCAGCGAGCTGCCGGTCCTCGGGTGGATCCCGCATTCGGAGTGGCTGCACGAGTGGTTGCACCCGCTCATGGCGAATGCGGACGCCATCTACGCGGCGAACATGCCGGCCCTTGCCGAGGCTGCGCCGTTCGGCGGCAGCGCCGGCTTCTGGGCGGTCGCCTCGTTCGCGCTCGCGGTAGCGGTGATCGTGATCGCTTCCCGGGTGGTCGGCGGCGCGAAGCACGTGCCGGCGGCCGAGGCACCGGAGCCGGTCGGGCTCAAGGGTCTGCTCTACCACAAGTGGTACGTGGACGAGATCTACGATGCGGTGGTGGTCCGGCCGATCGTGTCCACTTCGCGGGCACTCTGGCGGTTCGTGGACCAGGGCATCATCGACGGCACAGTCAACGGCCTCGGCCAGGTCTCGCGCCTGATCGGTTGGGCCGGCACCCGGATCCAGACGGGGCAGGTGAACGCATACGCCTTCGCCATCGCGATCGGCGTGCTCATCCTCCTCGGCTTCGTGGCACTCTGAGGACGGCATGGAAGGCTTTCTGAATTCAATCGGATACTCGGCCTGGGTGATCCATTTCCTGCTGCTCTTCCCGGTGGTGGGAATGGCGCTGGTCCTCCTGGGTGGAGAGCAGCGGGCCAAGCAGGTAGCACTCGGGGTGTCGCTGATCGAGCTGGTCGCCTCGCTCCCGCTCTGGTCGGTGTTCAACGCGGCGACGGGGACGTTCCAGTTCACGACCGCGGTGCCGTGGATCCCGGAGTGGGGGATCTTCTACCGGGTCGGGATCGACGGGATCAGCATACTGCTCGTACTGCTGACCACGGTGCTCACACCGCTCGCACTGCTGGGCTCGTTCAACTACATCCGGGAGCGTGAGAAGTCGTTCTACGCGATGATGCTCCTTCTGGAGACGGGGGTGATCGGCGTCTTCGTGGCGCTGGACGTCTTCCTCTTCTTCATGTTCTGGGAGCTCATGCTCGTGCCGATGTACTTCATCATCGGCCTGTGGGGCGGCGAGCGTCGGATCTACGCGGCGATCAAGTTCTTCCTCTACACGGCATTCGGCTCGCTGCTGATGCTGGTGGGGATCCTCTACCTGGTCTTCAAGTTCCGGGCTCTGACCGGGGATCTCTCGTTCGCCTACATGGACCTGCTGCAGGTCCCGCTGACGTTCCGCGAACAGGTCTGGCTCTTCGGCGCCTTCGCCCTGGCCTTCCTGATCAAGGTCCCGGTCTTCCCGTTCCACACGTGGCTGCCGGACGCCCACGTCCAGGCGCCGACACCGGGCTCGGTAATGCTGGCCGCGGTGCTGCTGAAGATGGGGGCGTACGGCTTCCTGCGCTTCCTGCTGCCGTACTTCCCACAGGCGGCGACGCACCCGACCATCGTCACACTGCTGCTCGTGCTTGGTTTGATCGGAATCCTGTACGCGGCGTGGGTCGCCGCGGTGCAGCCCGATGCGAAGAAGCTGATCGCCTACACGTCGGTGGCCCACATGGGCTTCGTGGTGCTGGGCATCTTCGCGCTGACCGTACAGGGCGTACAGGGCGGCATGATCATCATGCTTTCCCACGGTGTGTCGACGGGTGCGATGTTCCTCCTGCTCGGCATGCTCTACGAGCGGCGGCACACGCGTGAGATCGACCAGTTCGGCGGCCTCGCCTCGGTGATGCCCGTCTTCGCGGCCGTCTTCCTCCTGACCGCGCTGGCGAGCATCGGACTTCCGGGCACGAGCGGCTTCGTGGGCGAGTTCCTGGCGCTGATCGGGGCGTTCCAGACGCACCCGTGGATCGCCACCCTCGCCGCGGCAGGCGTCATCTTCGCCGCCTACTACATGCTGCCGATGGTCCAGAAGATTCTCTTCAACGCGCTCGACAAGCCGGAGAACGAGAATCTGCCCGACCTGAACCGGCGGGAGATGGTGGTGCTGGCGCCGCTGGTGGCGCTGATGATCTGGATCGGAGTTTACCCGAAGCCGTTCCTCGAGCGGATGGAGGTCACCGTCGTGGAGCTCCTCCAGGATGTGGAGGAGCGCCGGGTGGTCAACCCGCCTCCGCTGGGTGAGCTGATCGGCGCGAGGGGCGACGCCGGATTTTCTGACCGATAAGCGATAGCGATCGAAGGTACTCGACACCATGCAACTCGATTTTTCGACCCAGGCGCACTACCTCTGGGCACTGCTCCCGGAGACGGTCCTGTCCGTCTGGGCCATGCTGGTGCTCCTGGTGGACGTGTTCCAGAAGGGGAGCCGAAGCGAGCCGTCGCGGCCGGTCGTCGCCTGGCTGACGTTCGCCGGCATCGCCCTGGCTGCCGTGGCCAATGCTTGGCTCGGCACCGTCCAGGAGACCGGAACGAGTGGGATGATGGCGCTGGACGGCTTCCGCGTCTTCACCAACTACGTCTTCCTGCTGGCGGCGGGGCTGTTCGTTCTGACTTCCGAGCGCTACCTCGAGCAGGAGCGGATGAAGTACGGCGAGCTCTACGTGCTCATGCTCCTCGCCACGGTGGGGATGATGATCTTCGCCGGCTCGCGGGATCTGATGCTCATCTTCATCGCGCTCGAGCTCATGTCGATCGCGATCTACGTGCTGACGGGCGCGAACCGTCGCGACCGGCGCGCTGCGGAAGCGGCCCTCAAGTACTTCCTGCTCGGCGCGTTCTCGAGTGCGTTCTTCCTCTTCGGGGTGGCGCTGGTGTACGGAGCCGCTGGCAGCACCAACCTGGTGGCGATCGCCGATGCGGTCGGTGTCGATGGCCTGGGGGCGAGCCCGATGATGCTCGCCGGGATTGCGCTCCTGGCCGTGGGCTTCGGCTTCAAGGTGGCAGCGGTGCCGTTCCACATGTGGACGCCCGATGCGTACGACGGCGCGCCCGCGCCGGTGACCGGCTTCATGGCCGCTGCGGTCAAGGCGGCCGCGTTCGCCGCCTTCATACGGGTCTTCCTCACGGCGTTCCCGAGCCTGCATGACACGTGGGGGCAGGTCATCGCCGGCCTTGCGGTCGTGACGATGATCGCGGCGAACTTCGTGGCGACGGTCGAGGGGAGCGTGAAGCGCATGCTGGCCTACTCCAGCATCGCGCACGCCGGCTACCTCCTCGTCGCCCTCGCCGCTGCGAGCACGACCGGGGCGGCGTCGTTCCTCTTCTACCTGGTCGTCTACACGCTGATGACGGTGGGCGCCTTCGCCGTGGTGCTGGTCGTCGCGCGCCAGGGAGAGGGGCGCGTGGACCTGGATTGGTACGCCGGCCTGGGCTGGGCGAAGCCCGCGCTCGGGGTCGCCATGACGGTGTTCCTGCTCTCGCTCGCGGGCTTCCCGTTCACGGGCGGCTTCATCGGGAAGTTCTACATTCTCCGCGCCGCGGTGGAGAAGGGGATGGTCCCGCTGGCGGTCATCCTGGTGCTCGCATCGCTCGTGTCCTATTACTACTACCTGCGCGTGGCGTGGTACATGTGGTTCCGTCCCGCGCCGAGTGATGAGGTGCACGAGGGGATCACGGTCTCGCCGGGCGTGCGCGCCGTGTTGATCGCGGCAGTGATCGGGATCCTGTGGCTGGGGATCTTCCCTGGCGGCATGCTGGACCTGGCGGAGCGCAGCTCGGCGATCTTTGCCGAGGCTCCGTCGGTGGTGATGCCGTTGTCCGGGCGCTAGCCCCACAGCTTTGGCCATGCCTCACGGATACGGCCATGATTCGGCCGACGCGTGCAGACGCGTCGGCCGTTTCTACATAGTTAACGGCCCCGACCTTGCTTGACGCTGCAGCGGCGCGCCGCATACCTTGCCGCGACATGGGTTGGGCGAACGTGGACGGGTGGAGGGAAGACCGATGAGCGTGAATCCGCATATCTTTCGCGAGTACGATATCCGTGGCGTTGTGGCCGATGACTTGAGTGGCAACGTACCCGAGTCGATCGGGCGAGCGTTCGCCACCGAGCTTCGTCGGCGTCGGGACGGCGCCGTGGGACTCACCGTGGTCGTGGGGCGCGACAACCGGCCCAGTTCGCCTGAGCTGGCCGAGGGCATCATGCGCGGCATTCAGGCCGCAGGGGTGAACGTAATCGACGTCGGAACGGTGCCGACGCCGGTGCTCTACTACGCGACGACGCATTACGAGACGGACGGCGGGCTCCAGATCACGGGATCGCACAACCCACCGGAGTACAACGGCTTCAAGATGGTGATCGATGGCCGGGCGATCTGGGGCGATACGATCCAGGGTCTGCGCGAGATCATCGAGTCGGAGGCGTTCGAGCGGGGGAGCGGCAACCGGGAGGTACGCGATGTCCTGCCGGACTACATCGAAGATGTCACCTCGCGCTTCCGCCTCGAGCGGCCGATCAAGGTGGTGGTCGACTGCGGCAACGGAGTGGGAAGTCTGGTGGCCGAGCGCCTGCTCGAGGGGATCGGCGCGGATGTGGTCCCGCTCTACTGCATCTCCGATGGCACGTTCCCGAACCACCACCCCGACCCAGTGGTAGATGAGAACCTGGCGGACCTGATCGCACGGGTCCGGGAGGAGAAGGCGGATCTGGGCGTGGCATTCGATGGCGACGCCGACCGAATCGGCGCCGTGGACGAGAACGGCGAGATCATTCGGGGCGACACGCTGCTCCTCCTCTACGGACTCGACGTGCTGGAGCAGCGCGGGCCGGGACAGAAGCTCATCTTCGACGTGAAATGCTCACAGGCGGTGCCTGAGGTCTTCGCGGAGCATGGTGGCGAGCCGATCATGTGGAAGACGGGCCACTCGCTCATCAAGGAGAAGATGCGTGAGATCGGAGCCCCCGTCGCGGGCGAGCTCTCCGGCCATATCTGCTTCTCCGACACCTTCTACGGGTACGACGACGCGCCGTACGCGGCCTGCCGTCTGGTCGACCTGGTCGCACGTAGCGATCGTCCGCTCTCCGAGCGCATCGCCGAGTTCCCTGCATACGTCTCGACGCCCGAGATCCGCGTCGATGTCCCGGAAGAGGAAAAATTCGCGATCGTCGAGCGGGCGGTCGAACATTTCAAGAAGGACCACGAAGTGATCGCCGTGGACGGCGCACGCGTGGTGTTCGAGGATGGCTGGGGGCTTCTCCGCGCCTCCAATACGCAGCCGGTGCTCGTCCTCCGCTTCGAAGCGCGTACCCCGGAGCGCCTGGCGGACATTCGCGGTATCCTCGAAGGCTGGCTCCGGGACCAGGGAGTGCACGTGTAGCATGATGCGACGGCCGGGCCGACTGTTCCTGCTGATCGGCGCCCTCACCTTTCTCGCACTCCTTGGGGGGCGAACGGCCGTCGAGCTATACACCGATGCGCTGTGGTTCCAGGACATGGGGTACAGCCCCGTGTTCTGGACGCGGCTGGTCGCCTCGCTCGGCGTGCGCGCGCTGACCGGGGCGATCGCCGCGGCGATCGTGCTCGTCAATCTCTTGACTGTCGCGCGGAAACTCGGCCCGATCCATCCCCGGCGGAAGTACGGCAACCTGGAGATCGCCGAGCAGATCCCGAGGGTGTACGTGATCGGCGGCATCGCGATCACGGGCGTCCTGGCCGGCTGGTGGCTCTCGGGCCTCGCCTTCGGCAACGCGAATGCGCTCCACGTTCTCGCCTGGGTTCGGCAGGTCGAGTGGGGGGTGTCGGACCCGCTCTTCGGACGCGACCTCTCCTTCTACGTCTTTTCGCTTCCCGTCTATTTCCGCTTCATTGACCACCTCCTGTTGACAGCGCTCTGGTCCGTAGCGCTGGTGCTCCTCGGCTACGTACTCGCCGGTTCGATACGCTGGCACGACCGGCGCCTCCTCGTGGCGGAGGAGACGAGGATGCACTTCGTGGTGCTGGCCGCGATCGTCGTGCTCCTCCTGGGCGTTCGGTACTGGCTGGGGCGCTACGAACTGCTCCTCGACGGGACCGGGATCGGCGGCGGTCTGGGCTACACGGATGTGACCGCACGTCTTCCCGCACGGCGGATCCTTGCCATCCTCGCCCTGGTGACCGGTGGCGCCCTGGTATACGGCGCCTTGCGCCAGACATGGGTTCCCGCGCTTGTGGGACTGGGAGGATTGGGCGCGGCCGCGCTGCTCCTCGGCCAGCTCTATCCGGCGTTCGTGCAGAAGTTTCAGGTCGAGCCGAACGAGTTGGCCCGTGAGGCGCCCTACATCGAGTGGAACATGGAGTTCACTCGCCGGGCATACGACCTTCACGACCTGAGACGATACAGCATGGCCTACGATCCGGGCCCGCTGCCGGAGTGGGAGGAGCTGGAGCCGGTGGTGGCCCAGGTGCCGCTGTGGGACCCAGAACCGCTCAGGACGACGTTCAACCAGGTCGAATCGATCCGGGACTACTACAGGTTCGCCGACGTCGACTACGACCGCTACGGCGAGGGTGAGGAGCGCACGCAGGTCGCCGTGGCCGTACGTGAGTTCCATCTGGATGGTCTTCCGGAACCTGCAAGGACGTGGCAGACGCTCCGGCTCAACCCCCGGTACGTGCGCGGGGTTGGCGCGGTCGTTTCACCGGCCGCCACGAGCACGCCGAGTGGCGAGCCCTACCGGTGGCTCCGGAACCTGGATCCGGTGGTCCGCACCGAAGGCGCACCGGCGTACCTCGAACTGACCGAGCCGAGTGTCTTCTACGGCGAGGCGATGGGACGGCGTGGCCAGGGGCACGAGTACGTCATCCTCGACAGCACGCGCGACAGCACGCTCTCGGGTGATGCCGTCGGCACGGTGCCGCCGGGGATCCAGTTGGGTTCGCTGCCGCGCATGCTCGCCTTCGCCTGGCGTTTTCGCGACAAGAACCTGCTCTTCTCAGGCGAGTTGAGCGAGGAGAGCCGCTTCGTGTTCCGCCGCTCGATCCATGAGCGGGTTCGCGAAATCGCGCCGTGCCTCTTCTGGGACCCCGACGCGCAGCCGGTGATCAGCGGTGGTCGGATCCATTGGATCC
>CALKIP010000144.1 GCA_937995995.1 uncultured bacterium | reverse complement strand
CGACCCCTGCGCGCACTGCCGCCAGCTCCATCGGCCCGACGCCGACCTCGTACGCCGCACGGGCGAAGAGGCCGAGCGTTCCCCAGAGTGCCGCGGCGGCGAGTACCATCACGCCGCCCAGAACCGGCCGGCGGCCGGAGGAGACGGGAGTCATCTCCGTCTCCTCCGGCCGCACCCGAGAAACCTTTTGCATCCCGATCAGCTCGAAATCCGCCTCACCGCCGCCCCAACTGCGACCACGCCTCGACACGCTCCATGTGTCGGTTGAAGTTGGCCGTATCACCCAGCATCCCGTGTACCTGCCCGGCGCCGAGGTGCGTGTACGCGTAGTAGTACGGGATGCCCTGCGTCGCACTGTCGACCCAGTGGCTCCACTCGTCCGGGAGCCCGCTCCTGTGGATGAAGACGTCCCAGACGAGCGAGTCGGTGCGTGGCAGATCCATGTACGGCCCGAGGAGCGGTGCCAGGTCGCTCGGCAGCGCGTAGATGCCGGCCTCGGGATCCGGCTCGACCGGGCCGTTGTTCAACTTGAGCGCCACGCCCTGGCGGATCAGGTAGTCGCCCAGCCCGACCGGCGCGTACGACTGCGTCGGCGACGCGAAGTAGATCGGCCGGTCGCCCAGCGAAGTCTGCACGATGTGCAGCAGGAACGCGTCCGCCGGCGTCAGGATTCGTCCGCCCGGAACCGTGAACTCCAGCCGGTCGGCCTGGACCTGGACCGGCCCTCGCAAGTAGAACGATGCCGGATTCGCCGCGAAGCCCTCCGTCACCTGATCGATCTCGTCTTCCGTCATCTGGATGATCGACCGGGTCGGCGCACCACTCTCCGACGCCACGGCGCCGATCTCCTCACTCGCCCTGTCGAGTGGCTGTGGCGCGGAGTAGAACGATGGCGCCTTGTCGGGCTCGAAGGGGCGCTGGCAGAGGATCCGCGTCGGGTCGTCCGCCGCGCTCACCCCCGATGGGCACGGCGTCGTGAGCTGCCTGAGCTGCTTCACGTACCACGGCGTGTTCAGGTAGCTCATGACGATCACCGTCACGTCCTTGCGAATGCCCTCGACCTCCTGGAGGTACCAGAGCGGGAACGTGTCGTTGTCGCCGTTGGTGAAGAGGACGCCGTACGGCTCCACGCTCTGGAGCAGGTTGTACGCCCAGTCGCGCGCCGAGTAGTCGTACGAACGGTCGGCCCAGCTCCAGTTGAGGAAGAGCGGCAGGAACGCGAGTACGAGCACGGGCGAAGCCACGGCGAGGCGCCGGTCCGCGAGCTGTGCCTTGTTTTCGGCCACCCAGTTTGCCAGCCGCCGCCAGAGCGCGGCCAACCCGATCCCGGCCCACACGCCCCAGACGCTGAAGCCGACGATGAAGAAGTAGTCGCGCTCACGCACCTCGCGCCACTCCATCGGAATCTCCTCGCGGCTGCCCCAGGTGTAGCCGTACCGGAAGTTCAGATAGAACGTCAGCCCCAACGAGAGCGTGGCGAAGAGGACGGCCACGTACGCCCAGCTCGCGCGGTCTTTCTTGTAGTGCGTCCAGGCGCCGAAGAGGCCGAGGGCGCTGAAGAGCAGCGTGAAGAGCGGGCGCGCGCCGCCGAAGAGCGAGTCGTTCCCGGCCACCGAGCGGGCCCACTGCCAGTCGAAGTACTGGAGGTAGTTGCCGATCTGCGCCGCGAGCAGCCCGATGCCACGGGGCGATTCCCGATCGACCGGGCTCAGCATGATCGACGGCTTGTCGTACTGCCGGCGGGCAAGCGAGTCCCACAGCGACTGCCACGTGCTCGGGTCCGCCTCGTTGATGATCGGATCCAGCGACGCACGTAGCGGCAGGAACAGGTGGATCGACAGACCCAGCACCACCACCGCCGCGGCCCCGGCGTACAGCTTCCAGTTCGTGAGCGCGCGCGGGTTCACCATCAGGACGAAGAGCGCGAGCGCGGGCGCGGCCAGGAACGCCATCAGGTGGTTGCCCACCGAGAGCGCAAGGATGAAAATCATGAGCAGGAGCAGGTTGTCGTCCTTGCCCTTGCCCATGTTGTCCCGCCAGCGGAAGGCGAGCCACGAAAGGAGCGCGATCGTGAAGAGGCTGACCGTGTAGACCTTCTCGTTGACGTTCGACTGGTTCCAGACCGTAAACGCCGTGGCGCTGATCAGCACCGCCACGGCCGCACCGATCAGGCGGAAGCGCGAGTTGTCACTGTAGAACGCCAGGATGCGGTGCGCGACCAGGAACCAGAAGGCGTGAGCCGCCGCACCCATCGCCGCGCTGAAGAGATTGATCCGCACGGCGACGGACAGCCCCGTGGGCGCAAGGAGCAGCTCCCACGCCCGGGCCAGCACCACGAAGAGCGGGTTGCCCGGCGGGTGCGGGATGCCGAGGATGTGCGCTGTCGCAATGTACTCGGAGGTGTCCCAGAACTGCGTTGTCGGCGCCAGCGTGATCGCATAAAGCGCGAAGACGGCCAGCCCCGCCACACTCGCCGCCAGATACGGCGGACGATAGCCCTCCCCTGCGACGGACGCGGACTGCGCATGCGTCGCCCGCGCGGTCTTCACGGTCTGGTTCATTCCAGCGGATTCCCGGATTGACGAGTCTTCGTTCTTTCGGTCGACGAATCGCTCCGCTGTACCCTGCGCGCGAGTCGCCGTTCCCGGAAACAAACTTCCAAAGTACACCTCGCCCCGTGTCCGACTCAAGCCCGCGTCACCTTCGCGGTCCGCGGCGTCGGTGTGGATCTTGCCCCTTCGGGCCACCACACACCGTTGGACCGGAGGCGGCCCATGAGCAATATCGACAAGCGGGATGCCGCATACAGCATGGCGCGCAGCGACCTGCTGCACGAAATGCTCCGTGGCGGGCTCTTCGACATGGACGAGCACGAGCGCGGCGAAAACGTCTCGAAAATCGTACGCTCCCTCAAGGAGAAGTACCCCGAGCTGGACTCGCAGATGGAGCGACGTCTGGTGGGCGAGGGGATGCAGCGGACGTACGGCGACGCGACGATGGTCGAGGCGGAGCGCAAGCGGCGCGAGATGGGCTGAGGGCTGGAAAGGGCGAGCGCGAGGGCGGGCGCGAGCGCGAGGGGGGCGAGAGCTGACGGGCGGGCGAGGATCGCGACCGAGGCGACCGCCGAAGACCGGATTGGTCGAGGGCCGAGATGGGGGCGGGGACCGAGGACCGGATCACGCGGACCACGGCTTCCCTGCCACCGCCACGCCCTCGCCCTCGTACTAGCCGCAGCCCTCGCCCTAGTCCTGCGAAGCCACCGCCTTCTCCACCGCCGCCTCCAGATCCTGGTCGTCACCCATCCCCGTGTAGACCACGCGGCCAGCGCCGTCGAGGACGACCACGTACGACGTCGAAGGCGCCATGAAGGCCCGCGTGGCACGGCCCTGTGTGTCCCAGAGCACGCGGCCGGGGAGGGGATGATCCGCGAGGTAGCGGCGGATTCGTCGCTGGTTCTGGTTGACGGCGACGGCGACGACGAGGAATTCGACATCGTCGCCGAAGCGTCGGTGCGCGGCTTCGAGCCGTGGCTCGAGCGCCTCGCAGAGCGGGCACCAGGTGGCCCAGAACTCCAGCAGGACGGGCTTGCTGCCGATGATCTCGCCCAGGTCGACGGGGTTGCCGTCCAGGTCCTCGATCACGACGGCTTCCGGCGTGCTCCCGATCGGGATGCCGATGTCCTGCGCGGCGAGAGGCCGCGGGGCGATGGCGGCGGCAATGGCGAGGGCCAGAGCCACGACGGCGGTCATGAAATACGAGCCGGCTGTGTCCGTGGCACCTGCTCGGCCGGTCGTGCCAGTCGAGCGGGCCACGGCCGTGGCATGAATAGAGTGTGTATCAGCGCGTCGCATCACGAGACCTCGAGGTTTTCGGGCACGTGTACGCGTAGGCGTACGGGGACGGGGATGGGGCAACCTGACTCGGTGTGAATCCTTACAGAACCATCCCCATTCGTATGAAGTAGTATTCTGCCATCCCGAGCATGATGAGGCCTGCCAGGCGTTTGATCCAGACCATCCATGGTCCGGAGCGGGGCAGCGCGGCCAGCGTGCCGGAGAATAGGCCGACGGCCACGAGGAGCGCGGTCATGCCGAGGGAGAAGACGAAGAGGTAGACGAAGCCGAGGACGGCGCTACCCGTCGTCGAAACCCAGGTCAGCACGGTCGCGAAGGCAGGTGCGCCGCATGGCGCCGCGACGATCCCGGACGAGGCGCCGAGCAGGAAGATCCCGGCGTACGACCCGCCACCGAGCCGCCCCGCCCATGTCAGGAGCCGCTGCGGCGCGGCGACCGGGATCACGTCCAGCATCGCAAGCCCGAAGATCAGCAGCAGGTTCCCGATCGCGAAGCGCGCCCACGGATTCGCGGACACGGTGCCGAAGAGCGTGCCCGTGAGCCCGGCCAGGAGCCCGAGCAACGCGTAGAGGAGCGCCAGCCCGGAGACGTAGGTCAAGGTCAGGGCGAGCACGCGTGCACGCGTCGGCTGCGCCCGGCCCCCCGTAGCCGCGCCGCTGATCAACCCCGCCGTGATCGGGATCATCGGGTAGATGCACGGCGTCAGGCTCGTGAGCACGCCCGCGCCGAAGAGCGTGGCCGTGGCCAGGAGTGGGCTGTGCTGGAGCGACTCGCCGAGTCCGGCGGCCGCGATCGAAGCGAGCATGGTCACATCGGTTGGACTGCGTGGGGAGCAGAGGTCAGCGTCCAGGGATCAGGGGTCGGTAGAGTGGGAACGAGCCGTTTCTCCGTCCTTTCCCATGTAAGATGCATGAACTGGGTTGGATATCATAGCCCCGGGCGGTGGCAAGGACAAAGGGCGTGGCTGTTGCTCCTTCGACGACAACCGGCTGGAGCGTTTTCCCCTAATGAGGTTTCCCTTCTCTCAACCACCCACATCATGCTGTGGCGGGGCCTCGACTCAATCGGTCGTAATCCGATGCTCGACCACGCGGCCCTGCTCGTCCAGCCGAACGACCAGCCATTCGGAGTCGATGCTGAAGAAGCCGCGCTCGCGACCGAGCCAGTAGACGAGGTCATAATCGCTGAAGTAGTCGGTCGGTCCCGGCTCACCGAGGAGCGCCACAACCTGCTCGCGGTACATCCCCAAGAGGTCGTGCCGTTTGAGCAAGTCGTCCACCATGCGGATGCGCACCGGCTTCGTGGAGAATACCTGAGCCGAATCCTGCCAGGCGGAGGCATCGAACGAGATTCGAGAGAGGCGTTCCTTCGCGACCTCGTAGGAGAGAACGCCGCCCACGAGGAGGTAGGGGAGTGCACAGAGAAGCGCCCCACCGACCACGAGGGCAATGACGAAAGTCGGGATCTTCGGCCACTTCATGGCTTCTCCATCTCCACAACTCCCCACACGTCAGAGGCGTAGGCGGTGCACGCCCCCATGGTGCCCCTCACTCGTAGCGCAGCGACTCGACCGGGTCGAGGCGGGCCGCCTTTCGCGCCGGGAAGACGCCGGCCAGGAGCCCGATCAGCGTGAGGATCGCGACCGTGCCGAGCGAGATCGGCCACGAGAGCTTCGGGTTCAGCAGGAAGACCATCGCCATGTCTTCGCTCGGCAGGCTGTCGACCAGCAAGATGATCGCAGTCGCGGTGAACATCCCGACCGCGCCGCCGATCAGTGCAATCGAGAGCGCCTCGAAGAGGAATTGCGCGACGATGTGGCGGCGTCTGGCGCCGACGGCGAGCTTGACGCCGATCTCTCTCGTGCGCTCCTGGACCACGACGTACATGATGTTCGCCACGCCCACGCCGGCCACGAGCAGGGTGAGGCCGCCGACCACGCCGAGGAAGATCTGGATGCCGAGCCCGATGTTGCGCGTGACGCGCTCGTTCTCGATGAAATCCCACATCGCGATCGCCGGCTCGTCGTCCGGGTCGAACTTGTACTTGCGGCCGAGCACTTCATAGAGCCGCCGCTTCACGATCTCGGCCTCGGCCACATCGCGCGGACGGACCAGGAGGTGACTCACGTTGCGGTGGCCGTAGATGGCCTGGAACGTCGACGCGGGGATCACGGCCCGATCGGCGTCGGGGCCGTTGTTCATGCTCGTCTGGAACTTCGACTGCATCGTGCCGACGACGGTGAACGGCACGCCGTCGATCGTGAGCGTCCGGCCGACCGCCGGCTCACCGTCGAAGAGGCGGTGCGCGATCGAGTCGCCGAGGAAGACCACTCGCCGGCGCTCGGCCACGTCCTTCACGTTCAGGAAGCGACCGCCACTCGCCGGGTACATGGTCCGCATCTCCTCGAAGGCCGGGTGCACGCCCTCCATGAAGGTGCGCGTCTTGTTGGCGCCGGCCTCGAGGGTGGCGGAGCGGCCGTAGGAGGCGCTGACCATGTCGACTTGCGGGATGTTGCGCTGGATCAGCTCCATGTCCTCTTCGGTCAGGCGGATGGGGCGTCCCTTCGGCAGCCCTTCGAATACGATCTGGGTCTCGCCGCCATAGACCATGAACATGCGCTGGCCCGCACCCGTCAGCCCCGAGACGATCGCGTGCTTCAGCCCCTCGCCGAACGCCAGCATGAGGACCACGGCGAGCGTGCCCCACGTGATGGCGAACATCGTCAGCAGCGCCCGCGTCTTCTGCGCCTTGAGGTCGCCCCAGAACTCTTCCAGAAGGATTCTGATCATGATCTAGTCACGTTTCCGCTATCCCGAGGCCGATTCCGGTCGTTTCGGGCTCGGGATCGGAGTCGGAGTCGGAATCGGGTACGAACCGGTAAATCCGCTCTAGTACCTCAGACATTCCACCACATCCAGGTTCGCCGCCTTGCGGGCGGGGAAGAGCCCCGCGAGTAGCGCGATCAGGCTGAGCAGACCGAGCGTCGAGGCAAGGACGAAGGGCGAGATCGTCGCGCGGCCGACGTACTCCTCGATCGGCAGCGAGCCGACGAGTGCGACGAGGCCCACGGAGATCAGGAAGCCGAGCACTGCGCCCGTGAGGACGACGAGCGTGGCTTCGAAGAAGAACTGGAACAGGATGTCGCGTCGCCTGGCGCCCAGTGAGCGCTTGATGCCGATTTCGCGCGTGCGCTCGCGGACGACGATGTACATGATGTTGGCCACGCCGATCCCGCCCACGGTCAGGGTGAAGCTGCCGACGATGCCGAGGAACACCTTGAAGCCGAAGAAGATGAGGTCGAACATCTTCAGCATGTCGGTGGTGTCCCAGACGCCGATCGCGTCGCGGTCGGTGGGGTCGAAGGTGTGGCGACGGCCGAGCACCTCGTAGACCCGGTCGCGCACCAGCGCGGCCTGCTTCGGGTCGGCGGCCTTGTAGATGATGTCCCGAAGGTAGCGGTCGCCGAAGATCGCGGCGTGCGTGCTCGCCGGGATGAAAATCCGGTTCCGGTCGCGCGTCTGGTACGACGAGTCCTGCTTCTTCTTCTGCATCACGCCGACGACCAGGAACGGCGTGGCGCCGAGATAGATCTGCTGGCCGACCGCATCCCCGTCGCCGAAGAGGGTGCGCTTGACCTCGTCGCCGATCACGGCGACGCGGCGGCGCTGTGCCATGTCCAGCTCGTTGATGAAGCGCCCGCCCGGCTCCGGGATCACGTTGCGCATATCGCCGTAGACAGGGACGATCCCGGTCACGTACGCGTTGGTCGTCGTGGCCTCGCGGCGCGCGGCGACCCAGCGGCCGTACTCCGGGCTCACGTCGCGGATCTCGGGGATCTCGGCGGCGAGCAGCGCGGCGTCGTCCTCGCGCAGGCGGATCGGGCGGTCCGCGCCGAAGCCACGGAACGCCTTCGTGGTACGGCCGGGGAATACGATCGCGATGCCGTCGCCCAGGCCGAGTGCGCCCTTCATCATCTGCTTCTCGAGGCCGACGCCGAAGGAGAGGAGCACGACGACGGCGACGGTGCCCCACGTGATGCCGAGGATGGTCAGCACCGTGCGCAGCCGCTGTGCGTTCAGGTCGGCCAGGAACTGACGGATCAGGTTGAGGAGGCGCATCGCTCGCTCCACTCAGCCGATCGTCTTGGTCGGCTTCTCGAGCACCTGCTCCCCCAACTCGAGGCCCGCGACGACTTCGATGTTGATCGCATCGCTGAGCCCGGTCTCGATCGTTCGCCTCTCGGTGGTGCCGTCGGCCGTGAGGACGGTGACCCACGCCTCGTCGTCCTCGAAGGTGACGACGCGCTCGGGGATGGCGATCGCATGCTCGCGGCGGTCGATGATGATCTCGGCGTTCGCGCTGTAGCCGGCACGCAGCGTGACGCCACCGGTGTCGGTCAGCCGGATCTCGACGGGGAACGTCGTCGCGTTCTCCTGCTTCTGCGCCTTGAGCGAGATCCGGGTCAGCATGCCGAAGATCCGGGCGTTCGGCAGCGCGCCGATGCGGATCTCGACGGGCATCCCCTCCTCGAGGCGACCCACGTCGATCTCGTCGACGGTGCCGCGGAAGATCAGGTCGCTCATGTCCGCCATCGTCATGAGGACGGTGCCTTCCTGGTAGCTGCTGAGCGGGACGACGGGGTCGCCGATCTCGACCATCTTCTCGAGGATGAAGCCGTCGATCGGCGACTTCACCACGGATTCGATGCGCGTGTCGGCGATCGTGACCTTGCCCTGCTCGAGGAGTGCCAGCTTTTCTCGCGCGATCTGGAGCTGGACCTCCGCCTCGGCGAAGTTGCGCCGGGTGACGTCGAACTCCTGGTCGGAGAGGAGGCCGCGCTCCTGGAGCTCTCGCTGGCGCTCCAGGTCGCGGCGGCGGTTCTCGAGGTCGATCTCGCGCAACTCGAGCTGGCGCCTGGCCTCGACCAGCTCGAGCGGCGTCGGGTCGGGCCGGATCTCGAGGAGCGGGTCGCCGGCGCGGACGTAGTCGCCGACGTCGGCGAAGCGGCGCTGTACGACGCCCGAAACCTTGGACTTGACGCTGATCTCGACCTCCGGCTCGATGGTGCCGATGGCGAGGGCCCGGTCGACGAGTTCCATGTCCTGGACCGTCACGGTCGCCACGGTCGAATCCTTGCCATCGGACCCGCCCAACGTGGTCGCGGCGCCCGCGATGGCGCCCACGACGACCACTCCGATGATCAACTTCGTGCTTCGCTTCATACCTCGACTCCCTCTGACTGGGTTCGCGCCTTTCACGGTTCCACCCGCGGTGACCGGATCTCCGTGTCATTCGGGCCGGCGCCCCCGTACGCGTGGGGGGCGGCTCCGGTTTCACGCATGCAATTTGCACCTGGCGGTGAAGTGATGAGCCAGAGACGACGTATCCCGGTACTGCTGGCGGCCGCTCTCCTCGTCGGGTGCGAGACGGAGCCGGATTCCCAGGAGATGGCGGCGCGCGCGCCGTCGAGCCAGACCTTCCACCAGGCGGTGGAAGCGATGCTGCCATCCGTGGTCTTCATCCAGATCGAGGCGCGGCCGGTCGTGGCCGGAGGGCTCTTCGGCCCGTTCCCGGACGAGTTGCACGAGGGCATCCCCGACGGCGGCCGTCTGCCGGCCGAGGGCGCGGGGTCTGGCATCATCGTCTCCGAAGACGGATACATCCTGACCTCGGACCACGTGGTGCAGCAGGCCGACCGGGTGACGGTGCTCCTGCACGACCGGAGGCAGTTCGAGGCCCGGGTCGTGGCCCGGGATCCCAGCACGGACGTGGCCGTGGTCAAGATTGATGGCGACGACCTGCCCGTGGCAAGGCTGGGAGATTCGGACGACCTCGAGCTGGGCGATTGGGTGCTGGCCCTGGGCAGCCCGCTCGGGCTCCAGTTCAGCGTGACGGCCGGCGTCGTCAGCGCCGTGGGCCGAGCGATCGGGATCCTGAACAACGCACAGGAGGGCCAGCAGCGCACCGCACCGCTCGAGCACTTCATCCAGACGGACGCGGCGATCAACCCGGGCAACTCGGGTGGGCCACTCGTCAACCTGGAAGGCGAGGTGGTGGGGATCAATACGGCGATCGCGAGTCCGACAGGCTTCTTCGCCGGCTACGGCTTCGCGGTGCCGATCAACCTGGCGCGCCGTGTGGCGGCGCAGCTCATCGAGCACGGCTACGTCCGCCGCGCCTACCTGGGGCTGCTGCTGAACAACGTGAACCAGGCCGATGCCGAGGTCTACGGCCTGGAAGCGGCACAGGGCGCGGAGGTCGTGAGCATCGAATCGATCAGCCCGGCCGCGAAGGCCGGCGTGGAACTGGGCGATGTGATCGTCGGTATCGCGAACAAACCGGTGCATTCGGTGAGCGACCTGCAGGCGGCGCTCGCCACGCTGGAGCCGGGGAGCACGGTCCACGTCGACATCGTGCGCTACGGCCAGCCGGTCCGCGTTCCGGTCGAGCTCGGCCTGATCCGCTCCGGCGTGAAGCCGGAGCCGCCGCCGCCCGCGGAGGGTCCGACGCGCGTCGGCTTCTCGCTCGCCACGGAGAGCGGCCGGCTCGTCGTCGCCGCGGTGCGCCCGTATTCGGCCGCCGCCCGCGCCGGTGTCCGTGCGGGCCAGACGATCATCGCCGTAAACCGCCACGAGGTAGCGACGGTCGAAGACTTCGTCGAAGCAGTCAACAACGGCAACCGCGGCGTGGTCTCCCTCGTGGTCGAAGACCCGATGATCGGCCGCACGATCATCAACTTCGAGTTGAGGACGTAGAGCGCCGAAACCGCCGCCGCGTTGTCATGCGCCGCGCGGAACGGTACTTTAAGCGTAGGCGGTTGCTGCGCTTGGCCCTCGAACACCTCCTGGCTCGAACCGTAGTTCATGGACCCGATTCCGACTTCGACTCCGGTCTTTTCGGGTTCGGTCTCCGATTCGGCCTCGGGTTCGGGCTCCGGCTCGGGTCCGGAGCGGCGAGAAAACCGCTCGATCCACTCTCCCCAATCCACGAATCATGGTTTTTCGACCGGAGAAGGTACGATGAAGACTTCCCGACTCCTGCTTCCCGCCGTCGCGCTGGCGTTCGGGGTGGCCGGATTCGCGGTGCCGGCACAGGCGGAAACGGCTTTTGGAAGTGTGCCGCAATGCGACGGACCCGAACGACGCTACTGTGAGGAGATCGAGCGCCTCGCCGCGAACCCTGCAGTGCGCCGCGCGCTCGCGCACCTCGAGGCCACCGATGCAGACGCGGTGCGGGACCTGATCATGCTGACCGAGATCCCCGCGCCGCCGTTCAAGGAGGAGGTGCGGGCTCGCAAGTACGCGGAGATGCTCCGTGAGGCAGGCGCCGACAGCGTCTGGATCGACGAGGTCGGCAACGTGATCGGGCTGCGCAATGGCCAGAAAGGCGGGCGCGTACTCGCCATCTCCGGCCACCTCGACACCGTCTTCCCCGAGGGCACCGATGTTACGGTGAAGCAGCGGGGCGACACGCTCTACGCCCCCGGCATCGGCGACGACACGCGAGGCCTCATCGCCGTGCTCCAGACGCTTCGCGCACTCGAGGCCGCAGGGATCGAGACCGAGGGCGACGTGCTCTTCATCGGCACCGTGGGCGAGGAGGGGCTGGGCGACCTTCGCGGCGTAAAGCACCTCTTCCGGGACGGCGGCCCGCGGATCGACGCCTTCATCTCCATCGACGGCAGCGACGATCAGCGGATCGTGAGCCAGGCCCTCGGCTCGCGGCGCTACCGTGTCACCTTCACGGGGCCGGGCGGCCACTCCTGGGGCGCTTTCGGGACGGCCAACCCCGCCCACGCACTCGGCCGCGCGATCCGTCTCTTCGACGAGGCCGCGGACCGCTTCACCGCGACCGGCACCCGCACCAGCTACAACGTCGGCCGCATCGGCGGCGGCACCTCGGTGAACTCCGTGCCCTTCGAGGCGTGGATGGAAGTCGACATGCGCTCCGAGAG
>CALKIP010000143.1 GCA_937995995.1 uncultured bacterium | reverse complement strand
GCACGCCCGTCGAGGAGAAGGCGGCGGTCGACAGCACGGGCATGATGCCGGATCTCGAGGCGGATCTGGATGCGGCTCCCGCCGACACCGCGCCGCCGCTTCCGGTGCGTGAACTGGTGGTCGTGCCGGCCAAGGCGCTCCCGCCGGAAACCGAATTCAGCCTGACGGTCCGAGGGATCCAAAACATCAACGGCCTGACCGGCGGCGGGGGAAGCGTCGAGTTCCGGACACCTGCCGCGCCGGCGGAGCCGGAAGTGACGGATTCGATCCCGGCGGATGCCCCTCCAGCAGATTCCATGTCGTCGGGCTCGGCGCCGATCGACACGCCCCCGACCGACGCGCTTCCTGCAGACACGGTTCGTGCGGATACGATGCGTGCCGACACTATGCGTGCGGATACGGTGCGTGCGGATACGATGCGTGCGGACACGTCGCGTATGAATCCGGCCACGAGTTCGCAGCGGTCGGATCCCAGGCAGGCACCCGGCCCGATCTCGACCGTCCTCCGACCGCGCAAGTCCACTTCGATCCCATGAGCGACCCGCGTCGCGAGATCCCCTCGGTCGACCGGCTGCTGGCCGGGGAGGCGTTCTCACCGCTCCTCGAGGTCTGGCCACGGGCCCGGGTACGCGACGCGCTCGAAGCGGTGCAGGACGAGCTTCGCAGGGTGCTCGCAGGCGGCGTGGCGCATCCCGTGGGCACGGCCGTTCCCCACGCCACCGCCGGAATTCCGATCACGAGCGGAGCGTGGTACGCGGAGCGGGTGCGTGCGCGCCTGGCTGCACAGGACCAGCCGTCGCTCCGGCCGGTCATCAATGCGACGGGTGTCGTGCTCCACACGAACCTCGGACGCGCGCCACTCGCCCGAGTGGCCCGAGAGGCGGTCCAGCGCGTTGCGACCGGGTACGTGAACCTTGAGTACGACGTGCACGAAGGGAGGCGCGGCTCGCGTTACGACCATTGCGCCGGGCTGCTCGAGGAGCTGACCGGCGCGGAGGCGGCACTGGTCGTGAACAACAACGCCGCCGCTCTGGTTCTCGCCCTGAACACGCTGTCGCTGGAGCGGGAGGCGGTCGTGAGCCGCGGCGAGCTGGTCGAGATCGGCGGCTCGTTCCGGGTGCCGGAGATCATGGCACGAAGCGGCGCGCGGATGCGCGAAGTAGGCGCGACGAACCGCACGAACCGGCGCGACTACGAAGCCGCGGTCACGGCCGAGACGGGCACCCTCCTCAAGGTGCACCGGTCAAACTTCAGGCTTCAGGGTTTCACGTCGGAGGTCGCGCTCGGCGAGCTGGTCGAGATCGGCGCGGCTCACGGCGTACCCGTGATCAACGACCTCGGCTCAGGGCTGCTCCTGGACCTCACGCACCTGGGCCTGCCCCGCGAGCCGACGGCGCGAGATGCGATCCGGGCGGGCGCGGACGTCGTCACGCTCAGCGGGGACAAGCTGCTCGGTGGGCCTCAGGCCGGGATCGTGCTCGGACGCCGAGACGTCATCGCGCAGATGCGCTCCAACCCGCTCTGCCGCGCCCTGCGGGTCGACAAGTTCACGCTCGCGGCACTGGAGGCCACGCTCATGCTCTACCGCGATCCGGCGACGGCCATGCGTGAGGTGCCGGTGCTGCGGATGCTCGCCACACCACTCGACGAGCTGGCCGCGCGTGCCCGTGCCTGGGCAGACGACCTCGCCCGGTCGGGAGTCAGGGCGTCGACGGTGACAGGAGCGTCCGCGGTGGGTGGCGGCGCGTATCCCGGGGCGGAACTGCCGACGGTCCTGGTCGCGATCGAGTCGGAACACCGCTCCGCCCGTGAGGTCGAGGCCGCGCTCCGGGCCGGTGATCCGGCGGTCGTGGCGAGGATCGTGGACGACCGCGTGGCGCTGGACCCGAGGACCGTCGCATCGGAAGAAGAGGCGGTGCTTCTGCAGAAGGTGCGCGATGCCGTCGCCTGAGGGAGGGCTTCGGCGCGCGGTGTTCCTCGACCGGGACGGCACGCTCATCGTCGAAAGAGAGTACCTCTCCGATCCGGCCGGCGTGGAGTTGATCCCCGGCTCGGCTCGGGCGCTTCGGGAACTGGCTGCAGCAGGCTTCGCACTGGTCGTCGTGACCAACCAGTCGGGGATCGCACGCGGGCGGTACGACGAAGATGCGTTCCGACGCGTGCAACAGCGGGTCGAGGAGCTCTTCGCGGCGGAAGGCGTCCATTTCGATGCGGTGCATTTCTGTCCGCACCACCCGGACATCACCGGACCGTGCGACTGTCGCAAGCCGGCGCTCGGGATGTACCGACGCGCCGCGCGGGAACTCGGGCTCGACCTCGCGTGTTCCGTCTATGTCGGGGACAAGGTCAGCGATGTCGAGCCCGCGCTCGAGCTGGGCGGTGGCGGGTACCTGGTCCGCACCGGCTACGGAGCCAGGGAGGCCGAGCGAACACCTTCCGGGATCGTCGTGGTGGACGATCTGGAGGGCGTCGCCGAGGCCGCGTTGAGCCGGATCTGAAGCCGGTTTCGGGGGTTGACAGTCCTCGGGCGGCGATCTATCGTTGGCCTGAAACCTGCGCAGCGCCAAAGTGTATCCACACACCGCACGATCCGGTAGCGGTGTCGTTTATCCTAGAGGAGGAGCCGATGACCATCACGGTCACGCCGAACGCGATCGCTGAGGTACAGAAGTTCATGGAGGAGCAGGGGGCGGCGGAGACGGCCGGCCTCCGTGTCGCCGTTCTGCCTGGGGGGTGTTCCGGCTTCCAGTACGGCCTCAACATCGAGGACGAGGCACAGGACGACGACGAGATCCTCGAGATGAACGGGATCCGTGTCTTCGTCGACCCCTTCAGCGCCCAATACCTCGAGGGCGTGGAGATCGACTACGTCACGACGATGATGGGGTCCGGCTTCACCTTCAACAACCCGAACGCGGCGGGCGGCTGCGGCTGCGGAAGCTCGTTCACGGTCTGAGCGGTTGGTCGGACCGTTCGAATTGCGAGACGGGCTCGCGGGGGAGATCCCTGCGAGCCCGTCTGCATCGAGGCGTGTGATTGACCTCGGCATAAGCGGCGCCGGGAAGGCTTACGGGATTGCTCACCAGCCGGACAGCGAATGACCGGCTTGCGAGGGCACGGTCTCCTGGATTAGCATCGTCAGGAACAGGCCGACGGCGGCCGGCACTCCGGGTAGGAGCGCCCGGCCGCCGTCGTGCATCGGGGCCAGAGCGGTCGTGAATCGATGAAGGCCCCACCCACCTTCGCTCCGGAGGCGGTCATGAAGAAGCGGATTCGAGTGCTGTCGATCGATGGCGGTGGGATACGCGGGATCATCCCGGCGATGGTGCTGGCCGAATTGGAGGCGCGTCTGGAGACGCCGGTGAGTCGGCTCTTCGACCTGATCGTGGGCACCTCGACCGGCGGTATCCTGGCGCTTGCCCTCACGCGGCCGAACGAGGATGGGCAGCCGCTCTACACGGCCCGCGAACTCGTCGACCTCTACGAGCGCGAGGGCGCCAACATCTTCACGCGCTCCACGTGGCACCGGATCCGGGCATTGGGGAGCATGGTGGAGGAGAGGTACACGAGTCGCGGGATCGAAGAGGTGCTCGAGCGCTACCTGGGCGAGGCGCGACTGAAGGACGCGCTGACGGACGTGCTGATCCCGAGCTACGAGATCGAGCGTCGCATGCCGTTCTTCTTCCGAAGCCGCCGGGCGCGGGAGCGGCCCGATTACGACTTTTTCATGCGGGACGTAGCACGGGCGACCTCCGCGGCGCCGACCTACTTCGAGCCGCACAAGATCGAAGTGGAAGGCGACCCGCTCGACTACTACGCACTGGTGGATGGCGGCGTCTACGCGAACAACCCGGCGATGTGCGCCTTTGCCGAGGCGCGGACGGTGGATCCGGAGGCCGAGATCCTGCTGGTGTCGCTCGGCACGGGTGAACTGACGCGGCCGATCCCGTACGACGATGCGAAGGGGTGGGGGCTGATCCAGTGGGCACAGCCGATCCTCGGCGTGGTGTTCGATGGGGTGAGCGACACGGTCGACTACCAGCTCGAGCACCTGCTCAACGGTCGTTCCACGCGGCGGCAGCGCTACTACCGCTTCCAGACGCGGCTGGACGAGGGGAACGACGACATGGATGACGCGAGTCGGACGAACCTTCGCGCGCTCAAGCTCCTGGCCGAGGACCTCATCCAGCGCAACAAGCGCCCCATAGCGGCACTTTGTCGGCAGCTCTCTCGGGAGCTTCAGCCGGCGTGATCGACTGGCCTGGCCCCTGGGCCGTGGGGGTGGTATCTTCGCGGCCCACGGGTCGGGGAGCGCATGACATCTCCGACGGGAGGCTACGATGGCGGACAACCGTGAGCCGGAACTCCTCGAGGTCGGTTCCGATGCACCGGACTTCACTCTGACGAGCGCGTACGGGGAACCGTTCACGCTCTCCGAACTGCGCGACCGGATGAACGCGTGTCTGTTCTTCTATCCGCCGCACGAGACGCCGACCAACGGTGAGCAGCTCTCGTCGGCGCGCGACGACCGCGATCGCTTCATAGGCGCGGACGTGGAGCGGATCGGGCTGAACCCCGGCTCACTCGAGGAGAACCAGCGCTTCGCGCAACTCCATGAGCTGGACTTCCCGCTGCTCGTGGACGCGGACCTGGAGGTCGCGCGCCGCTATCACGCG
This sequence comes from uncultured bacterium, assembly GCA_937995995.1. Lineage (GTDB taxonomy): Bacteria > Gemmatimonadota > Gemmatimonadetes > Longimicrobiales > RSA9 > CALBZE01. The sequence goes on along the minus strand of CALKIP010000143.1, from coordinate 20,089 downwards.
GCGCCGCCGGACGAGTCCCGTGTGCTGCGAACGGTCTACGTGGTCGACAAGCAGGGCAAGATCGCGTACGCGAGCCGGGGCGTGCCGAAAACCGATGAGATACTGAGGGCGCTGGAGGCATGAGGACGGAGGTGGGGCTGGAGGTCCGGGTCTTTCCCGGGCCGGGGTTCGGGGAAAACGCGTACCTGGCGTGGCGGTCGGGGCAGACGAGAGCCGTCGTGATCGACCCAGGCGCCGGAACGACCTCGCTCCTGGCCGCGGTCGAGGAGGAGGGGCTGGAGCTGGAGGCGGTGCTGCTCACGCATTCGCACATCGACCACATCGAGGGCGTGGCCGAAGTGGTCGAGCGCTTCGAGGTGCCGGTCTACCTCCACCCCGATGCGCGTGGGATGTACGACGGTGTGGCCCACCAGGCCGCGATGTTCGGGATGCAGATGGTGCCGCCACCCCCTCCCGATCGTGAGCTGGCCCATGGCCAGACGCTCGAGCTCGCCGGTGCGCGCTTCGAGGTGCGTGATGCCTCGGGCCATGCGCCTGGTCACGTAATCCTCTACGTGGCCGATGCCGCGGTCGCGTTCGTGGGCGACGTCGTCTTCCAGGGCTCGATCGGCCGGACCGACCTGCCCGGCGGCGATTTCCAGCAACTCATGCGCTCGATCCGCGAGCAGGTGCTCACGCTCCCCGACGACACGGTGCTCTACCCGGGGCACGGACCGGAGACGACAGTCGGCCACGAGCGCGTCGCCAACCCCTTCCTGGTGCCCCAGTACCGCACCGGCTTCGCCTGATGAATCAGACATCCCGGATGGCAGGCGCGACGGCGCGCCCGGTACGCATCGCGGTCTTCGCATCAGGCGGCGGCACGAACCTGCAGGCGCTCCTCGAGCACTTCCAGGGCGCCGCCGCCGAGACCGCCCGTGTGGTGCTCGTGGTGAGTGACCGCGAAGATGCCGGCGCACTCGACCGCGCGGAGCGGGCGGGGGTGGCGTCGCGCGTGGTCCCCGTGCGGGGGCGCGACGAGGACGACGTCGCCCGCGATACGCTGGCTGCGTTGAGCGACGCCGAGGTCGACCTCGTGGCACTGGCCGGCTACCTGCGGCTGGTCCCCGCGGAGGTGGTGCGGCGCTACCGGGACCGGATCCTGAACATCCATCCGGCACTCCTTCCGGCGTTCGGAGGGAAGGGAATGTACGGCGCCCGCGTACACGCGGCGGTGATCGAAGCCGGATGCCGGATCAGCGGGGCGACTGTCCACGTGGTGGACGAGGAGTACGACAGGGGTGCCATCCTCCTGCAGTGGCCGGTGCCGGTTCTTGCGGACGACTCGCCGGAGCAGCTGGCCGCGCGGGTGCTCCGCGTGGAGCATCGGATCTATCCATTGACCGTGGAGGCCGTGGCGCGGGGGCTCGCCACGGGGGAGGCGGTTCGTCCGTTGTCGCTGCCGGACGCCGTCGCATTCGGCCTGGTGGATGCGGACGGGCCGGATGAGGCGGAAGTTCGGCGGGCGCTCGGGCTGTTGTGAGACCGGGATACATTTCATAGGCGAGGCACGGCACGATGCCGAGAGCGATTCTGAGTGTTTCGGACAAACGGGGACTGGTCGAGTTCGCCCAGGGGCTGGAGGCGCTCGGCTGGGAGATCATTTCGACGGGCGGCACGGCACGCACGCTGCGCGAGGCCGGGATCGAAGTGAAGGGGGTGAGCGACGTCACCGGGCATCCGGAGATCATGGATGGCCGGGTCAAGACGCTGCACCCCGCGATCCATGCAGGGCTCCTGGCCCGGCGCGACGTGGCGGCGGACACCGCGGCGCTCGAGGAGCTGGGGTACGGGCCGATCGATCTCGTGGCGGTGAACCTCTACCCGTTCCGCGAGACGGTGGCGGGGGGCGCGGACGTCCCGGAGGCGATGGAGCAGGTGGACATCGGTGGACCCACGATGCTGCGGGCCGCGGCGAAGAACCACGCGTGGGTGGTGCCGGTGGTGGACCCGGACGACTATCCGCGCGTGCTGGAGGCGCTGCGTGAGGGCGCGGTCGACGCCGATTTCCGCGTCCGGCTCGCGCAGAAGGTCTTCGCCCATACGGCGGCGTACGACGCCGCGATCACGGAGTTTCTGGGCTCGAAGGCCGCGGCGGAGGACGCGGGCGCCAGGGAGACCGCAGAGGCACCTGGGACCTCTATGCCGGACGAGGTCCCGATTCGGCTGCGGCAGGTCCAGGATCTTCGCTACGGGGAGAATCCGGATCAGGCGGCGGCGTTCTACGCGGAGTTGGATGCGCCGCTGGGGTCGCTGCCGGAGATGGAGCAGCTTCACGGCAAGGAGCTCTCGTTCAACAACCTGATCGACATCGAGGGCGCAGTCATGGCGGTCTCGGCATGGGCGGACACGGATCGCGCGGCGTGTGCGATCCTCAAGCACACGACGCCGTGCGGGATCGCGTTGGGCGAGGATGCGGAGGACGCGTACCGTAGGGCGCTGCAGACCGATCCGGTCTCGGCGTTCGGCGGGATCGTCGCGCTGAACGTGCCGGTGACGGGTGCTGCGGCCGAGGCGATGGCGAGCACCTTCCTCGAGGTGGTCATCGCGCCGGACTTCGAGCCGCACGCGCTCGAGGTGCTCAAGGCGAAGAAGAACCTGCGCCTGATCGTACTCCCGACCGAACCGGCTGCGGCGAGTGAGCTGGACTACAAGCGGGTGCGTGGCGGGCTGCTGGTGCAGAATCGCATGCACATGGTCTTCGGTGAGGACGATTGGCGGGTGGTAACGGAGAGGCGGCCGACGGAGAAGGAGTGGCGCGATCTGCGCTTCGCCTGGCGCGCCGTTGCCTCGGTCAAGTCGAACGCGATCCTGCTGGCCGAGAACGAGCAGGCACTCGGAATCGGTGCCGGGCAGATGAGCCGCGTCGATTCCTCGCGGATCGCGGTGCTCAAGGCGGCCGACCAGGGGCTCGACCTGCACGGCTCCGTCCTGGCCTCGGATGCGTTCTTCCCGTTCCGTGATGGAGTGGATGCTGCGGCCGAGGCCGGAGTCGCGGCGATCATCCAGCCGGGTGGTTCGGTTCGGGACGAGGAGGTCATCGCCGCCGCCAACGAGCATGGGATGGCGATGGTGTTCACCGGCCGGCGGCTCTTCCGGCACTGAGAATCGGCGAGCCGCCGGCCGGTGCGGCGGGCTCAGTGGCCCGCCGGGGTCAGGATCTCGTTGAGGGGGGCGGCGCGGTGGTCACGCGCCCGCTCCCTTTCACGCTTGAGCTGGCGACGAAGGCGCTCGATCATCCGGTCGAGCGCGGCGCCGGGATCCGCGGCCTTGGCACGGGCGAATGCGGCGGGCTCGCCGGCGATCTCGAGCCTGGCCTCCGCGATGTAGGTGGCGCGCTCACGGTCGAAGGCGACGTCGGCGGCGAGGATCCGTGGGTCGTAGCGGCGAAGCCGCTGAACACGATCGAGCGCCCGGCGGCGCACCCGTTCCGGGATCACGAGGTGCCGTGCGGTGATGGTGACGTTCATCGTCGTGCCTCCTTGCTCAAGGGTTCGAATCCAACGTAGCCCGTGGCCGGGCGGCTGTCTGTCGGGAGAATGCAGGAATCTCTGTAGAGGTTTTTCGGGCTGGTTTTCGAGGGTGTTTTTTATTATTTTTCAGTTCTGCAATCTCTTGGGAGGGCTAGTCCTAATTGGTAAGGCAGCGGTCTTGAAAACCGCCGCGCGCAAGCGCTTCAGGGTTCGAATCCCTGGCCCTCCGCTGTGATCTGACACGACGAATTCGTCGTGTGTTCCCGAAGCCCGGCTCGCGCCGGGCTTCGGCCTTTTTTAGCCGTCGGTCGCCGTAAGGTGGCGGTGGACGGCGGAACCACCCTTTTGCGTCCTACCGTACGGATCGCTTTTCCCTCCCTATCTCCAGCACCTGCGTGTTCTTGCTTCCGTAGCGGTAGACCGTGATCCCCTTGAGGCTGAGCTCCCAGGCGAGGCGGTAGATGCGGGCGACGTCGTCGGGCGTGGCGAATTCGGGGGGCGATGGTCCTGGAGACCGCGTCGTCGACGTGGCGCCGAAAGGCGGCCTGGATGCGAAGGTGTCGCTCCGGTGGGATGTCGTGGGCGGTGATGAAGAGGCGACGCGCTCGAAGAGCTGTTCCGGTGTCTCGATCACCCGTCGCTCGGAATCGTGCCGCAGGTATCGGGCTTCGAGAACGCGGCGGGCGTTTTCGGATAATTCAAACTTAGGGGCCCCGGCGGATGGGGCCGGCATTTTTCGTGCGCGCGTCGCGTGCCATGGAGAACGCCGAGATCGCCCGGTCACTGCGCGAGGTCGCGGACCTGCTGGAGGTTCGTGGGGACAACCCGTTCAAGGTGCGGGCGTACCGGAACGCCGCGCGCACGGTCGAGGCGCTGAGCCGGCCGCTGGCCGACCTGGTTCGCGAGGGCGCGGATCTGGAGGAGCTCCCGGCGATCGGCGAGGACATGGCGGCGTACATCACGGAACTGGTCCGGACCGGGCACCTACGCCGTCTCGAGGAGTTGGAAAAGAAGGTGCCCGGCGGCCTGACCGAGCTCATGCAGCTCGAGGGCGTGGGGCCGAAGAAGGCGACGCGGCTGAGCCGCGAACTCGGTGTCCGCAGCGTGGACGACCTCGAGAAGGCGATCGAGACGGGCGAGCTCGAGAAGCTTCGTGGCTTCGGGGCGCGCTCGGCGGAGAAGCTTCTGCAGGCGATCCGCGACCACCGCAAGCACCTCGAGCGCTTCCGCCTCGACGAGGCCGACCAGGCCGTCCGCCCGGTGCTGGAATACATGCGCCAAGCACCCGGCTTGCGGGAGCTGGAGGTCGCCGGCAGCTACAGGAGGCGTGTGGAGACGGTCGGCGACATCGATATCCTGGCCGCGGCCGACAAGCCGAAGCGGGTGGTTGACCATTTCGCGCGCTACCCCGGGGCGCGGCGGGTCGAGAGTGCGGGGCCGACCAGGGCCACGCTGGTTCTGCGGAGTGGGCTGCACGTGGATCTTCGTGTGGTGCGACCGGAGAGCTGGGGCGCCGCACTGCACTACTTCACGGGATCGAAGGCGCACAACATCGCGGTGCGCAGGTTGGGCGTGGAGAAGGGCCTGCGCATCAACGAGTACGGGGTGTTCCGGCTGCCCGACAAGGGCAAGGGCACCGATCGGCGCGCCGGGACCGGCGGAGCAAAGGGTGTCGGGCGTGAGGGCGGTCGTGGGCCGGCGCTGAAGCGAGTGGGCGGCCGTCGTGAGGAGGAGGTGTTCCGCGCCGTCGGGATGAAGTACGTGCCACCGGAATTGCGTGAGGACCGCGGGGAGGTCGAGGCGGCGCGACGTGGCAAGCTGCCGAAGCTGCTCACGCTGGACGACATCCGTGGCGACCTGCAGGTTCACAGCCGCTGGAGCGACGGTGCCGACACGATCGAGGAGATGGCCCGTGCGGCGAAGGCGCGCGGCTACGCGTACATCGCGATCACGGACCACGGTCCAGGGCTCGGCGTCGCCGGCGGAATGCGTGTGGAGGAGCTCGAGAAGCAGTGGCACGAGATCGACGCGGTGAATCGCCGGGTGAAGGGCATCCATGTACTGAAGGGGATCGAGGTCGACATCAGACCGGACGGCACGCTCGACCTGCCGGACGAGGTGCTCGGCCGGCTCGACGTGGTCGTTGTCGCCGTGCACTCGCGCATGGGGATGGACCGGGTTAGAATGACCGACCGGATCATCAAGGGCATCTCCCGCGCCCACGTCCACATCCTCGCGCACCCGACCGGCCGGCTGATCAACCGCCGGGAGCCGTACGCCATCGAGATGGACGCGGTGCTCGAGGCCGCCGCCTCGCTCCACGTAGCCGTCGAGATCAACGCCCAGCCGGAGCGTCTCGACCTGAGCGACGTGCACGCGTACCGTGCCCGGGAGCTTGGCGTGCGACTCGCAATCGACACCGACTCGCACAGCGTGGGTCAGCTCGACTTCATGCGCTACGGCGTGGATCAGGCGCGGCGCGCGTGGGTGGAGGCGCGAGATGTCGTGAACACGTCGAGTCTGGCGCAGCTCCGGGAGTGGCTCGCCCGCCGATCGTGACTCTCGAGAGTCCTCTCATCCTTCAGGATCGCCATGACGGGTTCTACGCGCTGCAGCATCGGGATCATGCCCGCGCGGATCGCGCTGCTGCTGGCCACGGCCGCCGACGCGTTGAAACGGTTCGTCGAGCAGGAAATGACGGCCAAGGAGCTGCCCGCGGTCTCCAGCGCACTCGTCGACGACCGGGGCATCCTCTGGAGCCGTGGCTTCAGGCTGGCGCGTCCGGCGAAACGTGTATCCGCGACGGCGGAGACGGTCTACCAGGGCGAGCGGTGCTATCCGATTCTGAACGTTCCTTTCGATCGAATCACCGCCCGGAGTTCGTCGGCGCGGGGCGCTTTCGGCGCGCCGGCGGGGGCGGACGTGGCCTTAGGAGGGACACGCTGATGCTGCGAATCGATAAGTTGGTACTGCGCGAGATCCGACTTCCTTTGAAGGAACCGTTCCGTATCTCGTCAGGCGAAGTCTCGGAGCGGCGCATTCTGCTCCTGGAGCTGCATCATCCGGACGGGGTGGTGGGGTGGTCGGAATGCGTGGCCGGGGAGTGGCCGAATTTCAGTCCGGAGACGATCGACACCGCGTGGTTCGCGATCCGCGAATGGCTCGCGCCGCGCGTGTTGGGGCGCGAATTCGGTGGGCCGGAGGAGGTGCAGCCGCTCCTCGATGCAGACCTGCGGGGACACCTGATGGCGAAGGCCGCGGTCGAGATGGGCGCATGGGAGCTGACGGCACGCCTTCGATCGCTGCCCCTGGCCACTCTGCTGGGCGGCACGCGGGAGCGGGTGGCGGTGGGGATCTCGCTCGGGATCCAGCGGACTCCCGATGCGCTGATCGAGCGCGTGAGGGCTGCGCTCGATGCCGGCTACTGCAAGGTCAAGATCAAGATCCAGCCGGGTGCGGACGTGGAGTATCTTGCCGCAGTGAGGGAGGCCGTGGGACCCGAGGCCGAGCTCATGGCGGACGCCAACTCCGCCTACACGCTGGGTGATGCAGATCACCTGGAACGGCTCGACGAATTCGATCTGATGATGATCGAGCAGCCTCTGGACCGTGAGGACCTCGTGCGGCATGCTCGGCTGCAGGAGCGACTGCGAACGCCGATCTGCCTGGACGAGTCGATCACCGGCCTCGACCGCGCCGAGGACATGGTGGCGCTCGGCAGCGGGCGCATCGTCAACATCAAGCCGGGGCGCGTGGGCGGGTTTCGATCCTCGGTCCAGATCCACGACTACTGCGAGCGGCAGGGCGTTCCGGTTTGGTGCGGCGGGATGCTGGAGAGCGGGATCGGCCGGGCACACAACGTGGCGCTGGCCTCGCTTCCGAACTTCACCATGCCGGGCGACCTCTCTCCGAGCTCGCGTTACTGGGAGCGCGACATCGTCGAGCCCGAGTGGACGATGGATGCGGACGGGATGGTCAATGTGCCGCTCGACGCGCCCGGGATCGGCGTCGAGGTCGATCTCGACAGGGTCGAGGACCTGACCGTGCGGCTCGAGACGCTATCGTATTGACCCGATAGATCTGGAGGAAGTAGGGCGGAGTGGGCTACACCTGCCTTTCCGCAGCCGCAAGGCGCTCGCGGTGTGTACGGATCCTGTTGTATGCCGCGTTGACCACGCTCATCGGCCCCGACGTGAGATCGGGGTGCCGATCCGGGTGTAGCCTCTTGGCCAGCCGCCCGAATGCCCTCCGGATCTCGTCGTCCGTCGCGTCCTCGCCCACGCCCAGGAGATCATAGTCCTCCGGCACCGGGTGTTCGACGTTTCGGATCGTGTCCTCCTGCCCGGGGGGGGCCTGACTGCGTTCGCGGCGCCTGCGTCCCTCCCTGCGGCCGGCACGCTCCACCTCGAGGGCGACACGGTAGCTTCCGAGGTCGTCCAGAATCCTCTGAACCACAGGAGCAAGACGCGTCGGGTCCGACAGGATCTCGTTGCGGGCATTCCGAATGTCGGCGACGAGTCGGGCGCGCATCCCGTCGCGGATCCCAGTGACCAATGCGGCGCCGTACAGTTCCTTTCGCAGTTCACCGATCGAACGGATTTCCGCGTCGAATGAAGCTTCGAAGTGTGCCGGCATCGGCAACCTGTGCTTCGCCGCGAGTCGAACGGCAAGGCCCTGCCAGATCCGGAAACCTGGGTAGAGCTTCAGGTAGCCGTAGCCGAGGGTGGCCACGGTGCCGAGGGTCAACAGCGTCAGGTCTCGGAGAGTGTGGGCGCCGGCAGCGAACAGGACGGTGATCAGCCCGAGGACGGTCAGTGGAACGCCGAGCACGTGAACGCGTCGATCGAGGCCGAGCCGACGCACGGTCTCCCGGGTTCTCTCCGGGGAGACGATCCACCTCACTTCGCCTTCCGCGATCTGTGGCGTGACGAGGTCGGCGATCGGGAATCGCCTGGCGCGGCTGTGCACGTTGAGTGCGTGGAGTGCGGCCAGGGCGAGGTAGCCTGCGCCGGCGAGGATCAGATTGGTCGCGAGCATCGGCACGAGGTAGCCGACCGCGGGCGCGGTGGACTCGAGTGTCCAGATGGTGATGAGCAGCCAGAAGGCGAAGATCCAACCCATTGGACCGTGTGATCGAGTTGCCGCGAGGATCAGGAGCGCGTCGATGGCGCACCCCAGAGAAGGCGCGTGCGGCCGTTTATGGGTAGGCATCGTGCGCGCCGCAACCCCTGAATATCGGCAACTCGGGCCCGCGGGTTGAGCGGCTGGCGTGTGGGCGGCACCCGCTCGAGGCGATTTTGGACCACCGTTCCGTGGCGTCGATCATGCAGGGAATAAGGAGTCATACCCCTGGCCCTGGTCTGGCCCGGCGTATGCGCACGCCGGAGCGACGGGCCACGCAGCGAGACTCACCTCCCGGCACACACCCGCAACACGAGGATGGAACCATGGCCATGCGACTCCAGGAAATTCACCCGTCCCTAGTCCACTACCCGATCGCCCTGCTCCCCGTCTCGATCGGTGCCGACGCTCTGGGCAAGGTCACCGGTAGCCGCACGCTGCTTGGCATGGGCAAGATGGGGATAGCGCTCACGGCCGGCACGGCCGCACTCGCCGGCGTGTTCGGGCTGATCGCGCAGGAGGAGGTCAAGTTGAACAGTGACCGTGCGGGCGATCTCCTGGTCACGCACCGCAATCTCAATGTCGGCTTCCTGGCGCTCGCCACGATGATGGCGATCCGTCGTTCCATGCGACGGAAGCCGAGCATGAGGTATTTGGCGACCGGCGCGGCTGCGATCGGTGCGGTCGCGTACAGTGCGTACCTGGGCGGGAAGATGGTCTATGAGCACGGTGTGGGGGTGAAGGCAGCAGACGGGATCGCCGAGGGCCACGCGCCGGAGTTGCGTCTGGACCGTCTCGAAGAGCTTTCCGAACACGCGCTGCAAGATGTGAAGGACGGCGTTCGCCACGCCGCAGAGGCGCTCGCGGATGGCAAGATCGTGCCCGCCATCGGCGCTCGCCCGATGGAGCCGGTTCGGGAGGCGGGAGTGCCCCGCGCAGCCGACGGGCCGCAGCCGTAGACAGCGGAGGCGATTGTCGCAACTCCACAGGGCCGTCCGCCGCACCGAACGACGGAAGCGGCGGACGGCTCCTTTTCCCTCTCGGACCATCCAGTTCCCGGAGACACAAGCCGCGGTGTCCTCGCGGCGCACAGGGGCGGTGGTGGTCAACCGTGCGCGGATAACGAACGCCGCCCCGCGAGCCGTGGCGTAGCCCGGCGCACCCGGACATCGTAATTTGTCCTTCTGGAAGGCGATGCCGATCGAGATCGTGGAGATCGACCCACCTGCCCGGGAGGACCCTTGCCGAATCCTCGACTCCGTCCGCCGACACACCAAGCCGCTTTGATCACAGTTTGGCTGCTCGTGCTCCTCTGTGTGGGCGCGGCAGAGGCACATCAACGGCTGGTGCGCTCCGAGCCCGCGGCCGACGCTCGGCTCGACGTGGTTCCGACCGAGTTGCGCCTCACCTTCGGCGAGCCGGTCGGCATCGCGCTGACACGGATCGAGTTGATCGGTCCCGACGGTGTGATGGTGCAGCTCGGCTCGGTGGAGGTGGCTGACGGATCGGCGAACGAGGTGGTCGTAGCGGTCCGAGGGGGGCTGTCGGACGCCGGCGCGTACCAGGTGGCGTGGCGAACGGTCGGCCCGGATGGCCATCCCGCTCAGGGAACCTTCGTGTTCGAGGTTGCGGAGGGCGCCTCCGGTCTGGCACCAGCGGCGGCGGAGCCAACCCCGAATTCGGACGACGGCGTCGCGGCCGCCGCGGCGTCGGATGGGGCAATCCGTGCAGAGGCGTTTTCGCCCCGGACGCCGTACGGTGTGAACTCACCGACCTATGTAGCGATCCGCTGGTTCACCTACCTCTGCCTGGTCGGATTGCTCGGTGTCGTGGTCTTCCGGGGCGTGGTCCTTCGCCTCGTCGCGAGGTCGTATCCCGAGGAGTCGGCGGGGATCGACGCACAGGCGGCGGCCCGGGCCCGGGCCATCGGGCTGGCGATCACGGTGGTGCTCGTGCCGGTCGCGGGGCTTCGGCTGGTGGCACAGACGTACGCCGTGGCGGGTGGAGCGCCGGACGTGGCCATGGTCGCGGCCGTCCTCGGCGGCACGGCATGGGGGTGGGGGTGGTGGATTCAGTCGGCCGCGACGTTGGGCGCACTCGTCGGGCTCTGGCTTGCGGGGCGGTGGCAGAGAGCGGGGTGGTCGATCGCTGCTGTGTCGGTCGCGCTACTCGCTCTGACGCCGGCACTTTCCGGACATGCCATAGCAGCCACGGGCGAAGCGCCATTGGCGTTGGTGGCGGATGCGGTGCACGTCATCGGCGCCGGCGGGTGGCTGGGTACGCTGGCCATCGTCGTGGCGGCAGGGATGCCACCGGCAATTGCGCTCGGCGACGGTGGACGCGGCCACGCGGTCCGCGCCCTGATCGGCGCCTTCTCTCCCGTGGCCCTGATCTTCGCTGGCGCGCTCGTGGCCACGGGTGTCTACGCGTCCTGGCTGCACCTCGGTGGTATCGAGGCGCTGTGGAGCAGTGATTACGGGCGCGCCCTGTCGATCAAGCTGGCGGCGCTGGCGCTGGTGTTCGGGATGGGTGCGTACAACTTCCTGCGGGTACGGCCGATGCTCGGCGATGAGGCCGGCGTGAGACGGATCCGCCGGACCTCGCTCGTGGAGCTGACCGTGGGCGTGCTCGTGCTCATAATCACGGCCGTGCTCGTCGCTACGCCTCCGGCCACGGAGACCCACGACGTTCCGGAGACTTCGACGGCGGAAGCATTGCGCTGAGCGGGGCCGCCGGATGAAACCGAGGTCGGAAAACCGTAATCCGGATGATCTCGGTATGCTTTAACAGGTGGGCGCGGGCGTTTGCGCAGGAAAATCCTACGCGCTCACGCCCGCGCCCACCCACTGATCGAACACTTTCGGATCCGCGGATTCGGTGATCAAACACGTACGGATCCGCCGAATGCGGAGATCAGCCGATCTCAGGAAGCCGGCAAGTCCGCGCCGCAGGCCTCGCAGAACATTGCTTCAGGCAGGTTGAACGTCCCGCACGTCTCACAGCGGAGTGTTCGAAGCCCGGTCGGCCTCCGCGGCCGCCTGGGCGTCAGGTCGGTGTCCATGCGCTCCGGCTCGACGAATTCGGGCCCGACGGCCCCGCCGACATCGGCGGCGCCAATCCCGTTCGCCCGGCCTCCGGCGGCCTCTGCCGTCGCGGTGGCTTCGGCGAGGACCTCGAGGAAGAGCGACTCGCTGTCGTCGTCGCTTGCCTCCGCGGCAGCGGCGGGCTCGCGTACCTGAGCGATGGTCGCTTCGAGGTGCTCGACTTCTGCCACGAGGTCGTCTCGCCGCGATTCCGATTTCCGGATGTCGGACTTCAGCGAGCCCTCGAGCTTCTTCCATTCTTCCTCCGAGAACTCACCGACCCGATACCGGATCTCGCGCTCGAGAAGCTCGTCCTGCCTGGCTTGGAGGGTCTCGAGCGTCTCCTCGAGCGAGGCCTTGCGCTCTTCGAGACGGGACTCGAGGGTGTCGAGGTGCTCGCGCAGGGCGGCGATGGCCTCATCGAGACGCTTCGAGTAGTCGGCCGAGATCCGCTCGTAGATGTGCTCGGGGACCTTCGGCCGCTCCGATTCCAGCGAGTCGAGCCACTGCTGGTAGCGGTCACGTTCGGCGATCAATTCCTGTAGACGATCTTCGCTCGTCCGGTCCTTCGTGCTTTTGCTCATGGTCACCGTTGCCGCTGTTGGGGCCGTTCGGCCCGCGAAAAGAAGTTCGTCGACCCAGCAAGTTGTATCGACCCCGAACTGGAAACAAGCTCTCGCCGCAGCCGCCAGGGGCGGTGAGGGACGACCCGTCGCCACTTCGCTCGAGGTCGGTTAACCGACTGTGCCGTAAATCATTATCGATCGGGTGCAGGCGCTCCGCCTCATTTGCCGGCTCACGCCTCTTGGGTGCGAAAGACGCACGTATGGCCTAGAAGTATCGGCAAGGCACGTGCTCGGGTTGAGAAAATCCGCGCCGCGGGCCACGAATCAAGGCATTCTCCTTGCGTAGAGCCGGGCGACCCCACGTGCCATGGATCACACTTATGGAGGCGCACATGAACAAGACCGAGCTCGTGGATCAGCTTGCCAACCGAAGCGACCTGTCGAAGAAGGATGCCCGCACGGTGGTCGAGACGCTCTTCGATCCGCAGGAGGGAATCATCGCGCAGGCCATGAAGCAGGGCGATCGCGTGAGCATCACGGGTTTCGGCACCTTCGAGGTCCGTGAGCGGGCCGAGCGCATGGCAAGGAACCCGCGAACCGGCGAGCAGATGCGTGTTCCGGCATCGAAGTCTCCGGCGTTCCGCGCGGGGAAGAGCTTGAAGGAGGGCGTAGGCCGCTGAGGCCGTACGATCTCCCGAAGTGCGACCGCCCCGTGGCGACCATGCCGTGGGGCGGTTTTCTTGGTCACTCTTCCACCGTCTCTTCCACCTCGCCTCCCGCTTCGAGCCCCCGGATCTCCTGGACCGCGATGCGCCAGAGCACCCACCGCGAAGGCGTCGGGTCCGCATCGGTGAAAAGGGCCGGCCAGAGCGTACGCAGCAGTTCCACGGCCGTCTCCCAGGTCTTCATCGAGGCATCGCTGCCGGTCGCCGGGATCGGGTAGAACCCACCGTGAAGCACCACGCTGCGCCATCTGGTCAGGCTCTCGACCTCGTCGACCTCGAAGGCGACCCAGTAGTTGTGCTGGATCGTGGAAAGCTTGGTGCCGGGCGAGGTGCGTCCGTAGAGCCAGCCGTCGGAGTAAACGTAGGCGATCGGCTCGATGTCCACGCGGTCGCGGAAGGAGTAGGCGATCCTGCCGACCTGGTTGCGAGCGAGGATCTCGTCCGCTTCCGCCCGGGACAGCTCGCGGATGCGGAGTGGAGGGCTGCCGTCCATGGACTCTCTCCGCCAGGGTTCATAGCTTCCGATTCGGCTCGGGGCTCCGTGCCGAATGCAGGTTGCGCGCCGCTGGCCGGGCCGGGCACACGTCTGGCATACTACACGGCGCGGATGGATCTGGACAGGGGAGGGGCCGTGCATGGGATGGCGACGGCAAGGCGGCGAGCCGCCGCGCAATGGGGCCACTGAGGCCATGGCGCAGACCGACTCTCCCCTTCTGCCGAATCGGGCTTCGACGGAGACCGTGGCTCGAGCCCACGCACTGGAGCCGGACGACGTCCTCTCCGCCCTCGAAGCGGAACCGGACGGTCTCTCGGAGGCCGAAGCCGAGCGACGTCTCGAGGCCTACGGCCCGAACGCTCTTGAGGACGCGAAGCCGGCCTCCGCGTGGCAGATCCTTCTCGACCCGCTACGCAGCCTCGTCGTTCTCCTCCTCTTCGCCGCGGCGCTCGTCGCGCTGCTCCTGGGCGACCCGATCGACGCAGCCGCGATCGGCGGCGTCCTCGTCATCAACACGGCACTGGGATTCTTCTCCGAGTTGCGCGCCAGACGGGCGATGGAGGCGCTGCTCCGCCTGGAGGCGCCGCAAGCCGTGGTGGTACGCGAGGGCGAGGTGCGCGAGATCGAGGCACAGCATCTCGTCCCCGGTGATGTGATCGAGATCGAGGCCGGGCAGTCGGTCCCCGCCGATGCACGGGTGCTCGCCTCGAGCGAACTGCGGACGAACGAGGCGGCGCTCACGGGCGAGTCGTTGCCGGTCGACAAGCAGGTCGAGCCGGTCGACGCCGATGCGCCGCTCCCCGAGCGCGACGACATGGTCTATCTCGGCACCACGGTCGTCGCCGGCAGCGGGCGTGCCGTCGTCGTGGCGACGGGGATGGCAACCGAGCTCGGCCGCATCGGGGGGCTGGTCGCGGGGATCCAGGAGGAGCGCACACCGCTCGAAAACCGGCTCGACCTGCTGGGCCGGCGCCTGATCTGGCTCGTGCTCGGCGTCGCCGCAGTCATCGTCGGGATCGGCCTGCTGCGCGGCGAGCAGGCCGGCCTCATGATCGAGACGGGCATCGCCCTGGCCATTGCTGCCGTTCCGGAAGGGCTGCCCGCCGTCTCCACCATCGCGCTGGCGGCCGGGGTGCGTCGCATGGCTCGACGCCGCGCGCTGGTGAGGCGCCTGCCTGCCGTCGAAGCCCTCGGCTCGGCCACGGTCATCTGTACCGACAAGACCGGGACACTCACCGCAGGCGAGATGATGCTGACCGCGCTGTGGGTCGCCGGGCGCACCATCGAGGTCGGGGGGGCCGGATACACGCCTTTCGGCGACTTCTCCGAGGCAGATGTTCCGATCACGCCGGCGGAGGACGAGACGCTCGAGCTCGCTCTCCGGACCGCGGCGCTGTCCAGCCGTGGCGGGATCGAGGAGGAAGACGGCCGTTGGATGCCTCGTGGCGATCCGACCGATGTCGCGTTGATCGTCGCCGCTCGCAAGGCAGGTATCGAGCGCGCCGGCCTGCTCGAGAAGTGGCCGCAGGTGGGGGAGGTGCCGTTTTCGAGCGAGCGCATGCTCCTCGCCTCGTTTCACCGCGAGGCCGGCGGCGAGATCGTCGCCTATGTGAAGGGGGCGCCGCGCAAGGTGCTCGAGCTTTGCGACCACGTCCTCGGCACTGAGGGCCCCCGTCCGCTGGACGATGATGCACGGGAGGTGATCAAGCGCCAGAACGAGGCAATGGCCTCGCGGGGGATGCGTATCCTGGCGCTCGCCTCAGGGCCCGTCGACCATCCACGGGAAGACGCCCTTTCCGGCCTGACCTTCATCGGGTTGGTCGGGATCATGGACCCACCGGCCCGGGGCGTGGCCGACACGATCGAGGCGTTCCGCAAAGCGGGGATCCGCACGGTCATGCTCACCGGTGACCAACGACTCACGGCCGAGGCCATCGCACGGATGCTCGGTGTGCTCCGGGCGGATGAAGAGTCGCTGGACGAGCGGGAACTGGAACGGCTGGGCGAGGGCGAGCTGGCGGACCGGCTGGGTTGCGTCGGCGTCTTCAGCCGAGTCAGTCCGAAATCGAAGCTCGCGATCGTCGAAGCCTTCCAGGCACGGGGCGACATCGTGGCTATGCTCGGTGACGGCGTCAACGATGCCGCGGCATTGAAGAAGGCCGACATCGGCGTCGCGATGGGGGAGCGCGGGACGGATGCCGCAAAGGAAGCCGCGGCGGTGGTGCTGCAGGACGATCGCTTCCAGACGATTGGCGCAGCCATCGAGGAAGGACGCGTCATCTTCGACAACATCCGCAAGTTCGTCTTCTATCTTTTCAGTTGCAACCTGGCCGAGGTCCTTCTGCTCCTGGTGGCCAGCTTGCTGGGACTGCCTGTCCCGCTGCTTCCGCTGCAGATCCTCTGGCTCAACCTGGTAACGGACACCTTCCCGGCGCTGGCATTGGCGCTGGAGCCGGCGGAGGAGGGGATCATGGAGCGGCCGCCCCGCGACCCGCAGGCGGAGATCCTCTCGGCACCGTTCATTCGTTCCATTGCCGTGTACGCGGGGCTGATCACGATCGTAACACTCGCGGCATTCGCTCTCGGGCTCGGCGCGCTCGGCTTCGATGAATTGAGTGAATCGACGCGGCACGCGATCAGCATCGCCTTCATGACGCTCGCGCTCGCGCAGATCTTTCACCTGGGCAATGCCCGCAGCCAGGGGCCCGTGCTGGGCGGGAGCCTGATCTTTTCCAACCGGTACGCAGTCGGCGCCGTCGTGCTCACGATCGGGCTCCAACTCATCGCCGTCTACTGGGCACCGCTCCGGAACCTGTTGAGGCTCGAGCCGTTGCGGTTGACCGACTGGCTGATCGTGATCCCGCTCGCCCTTCTGCCCGCGATCGCCGGTCAGATCTACAAGTTCGTGCGCATCAGACGCCGGTCATCCCCGTGATGCGGGCGAGCAGGTCCCCGGTGAAGTATGCGACGGCGGCGGCAGCGCCTCCGACGGCCAGCATTTCGAGCCCACTCGCCCACCACGAGCGCAGCGTCACGAGCGAGCGGGCCGCGCCCACGCCGAAAAGGGCGAGTGCCGTGAGTAGCACGGCGAGATCGAAGGGATCGTCGCCGCCGAACGGGAGAATGAAGGCTACCAGCGGAACCGCGCCCGCAAGGAGGAAGGCCAGGAAGGTGGCGAAACCGTGGCGCAGGGCGTGTGGCTCCTTTGACTCTTTGCCTGTGGCGGCGCGTACCTCCTCCTCGGAGCGGATCGACAGATAATTGCTCGCTCCCATGGAAAACCCGTCGGCGAGCAGGTTGGCGACGCCGAGGATCAGGACGATGATCGTCTCCAGGTTCGCGCCGGCGACGCCGGCCACGACCGCGAAGGTGGTGATGATTCCGTCGTTCGCGCCGTAGACCAGGTCGCGGAGATAGTGCTCGAAGAGTCCGCGGGCGGTACGGGGTTCGTGCCCCTCATCAGGATCCGGGTGTCTATGCCACCAGCGGCTGCGGCCACCTTCTTCCGTGGCGCCGGAGCCTTGGTTCACGGCGTACCCGTCGTGCCGGCCATGACGAGAATGATCGGGAAATGGTTCACCATCAGGTGCAGCCCCACCCAGTCCATGGGCACCTCCTCTGGTGAGAGCTGACGGCATGATCCGTCGTGGACGACACCACGGGCCATGACGTGCGGTTCGGCCCCACGGGCGCCCGGCTGCCACGACAAGGCGGTCCCCCCGGTGGCATTCCTCCGCATATGACGGCTGCGCACGGCCCTGGCCGTGTGCTGGGCCGCTGTTCGTGCAAGTTTCCGGCCGACCAGGAGTCGCCCGAAGGGGGGCGAGCCGAGCGACATCCCGTGCGCAACAGGGTACATCCCTTGCAATGATAACAAGATGAAACGAGTGAGGAGGCCCCGGGTCGCTGCGGCGACCCGGGGCCTCCTCGATCTTCCATCGGCGCGACGCGCCCGGAACGGAGCGGTGGACGGAGATGGATGCTTATCCGACGCCCGGGCTCGATTCCTTCTGGGAGGATGCCGACCGGGACGGCTCCAGTGAACACCCGCTCGAGCGCGAACTATGTGACCGGATCGATGCACTGGCCCGCTACCGTCGCATGATCGACGATGCCCAGGTCAACGGTTGGGACGATGCGGCGGAATGGCTGCTGCTCCACCACGAGCGGGAAGAGCGTATCGTCAACCGGATTGCCGAGGCGATGGAGCGCATGCGCGGCGCCGGCACGGACGGTCACGGCGAGGAATCGTCTTGACCCACGGCCCCTTCACGCCCTACGATAGCCCGGTGCCTCGCCGTCGCTTCGCCGTCCGACGGGCGGGGATGCAACCGTTCATCCCCTAGACGCATCCAACACACGGAACCTCGCCAAAGGGGCTTCCGAGTCGTCCCATCCCGACATGGCCATACGCCGGAGAGCGAAGTAGCTTCGCCTCGATCCGTTGCGAATGCGGTCGGGCTCCTTTCACACGACGGCCATCTGGGACCATGCCTTTTCCCCGACGATTGTTCAGTTTCGGAGTCGCCATCCTGGTATTGGCGGTGATGGGTGCAGGCGTGTATCTGCGCATCAAGGGAGAGACTGAGGAGGCGAAAGTCGGTGGCTCGGAGGCCGATCGACCGGTCGTCGAGTCGGCCTCGGCCTTCGCGACGGACGTGGCGATCCCGGTCGAGGGCGTCGCGGCGGTGCGAGACACGCTCCTGGTATCGGTGAGTGCGGCGGGGCAGGCGGCCGCCTACCGCCAGGCGACGCTCCGGGCGCAGGTCGAGGGTCAGGTCCGCAGGGTGGCCGTACGGGAGAACGACCGAGTCGCCCC
Organism: uncultured bacterium; assembly: GCA_937995995.1. GTDB lineage: Bacteria > Gemmatimonadota > Gemmatimonadetes > Longimicrobiales > RSA9 > CALBZE01. The sequence goes on along the minus strand of CALKIP010000143.1, from coordinate 1,767 downwards.
CGGCGGCCTGCTGCTGGAGATCGACCCGACGCAGTACGAGCTGAACGTGGAGAAGGCACGTGCAGCCGTCACCTCGGCGGAGGCGATGTTTCGCGAGCTCACGCTCTTCGACGACCGCATCGAGGATGCGACGATTCGCGAGGAGCGTGAGCGCGTCGCACGGTCGCGGAGCAACCTGGATCAGGCGCGCGTGGATTTGCGCCAGGCCGAGCTGAACCTGGAGCGGACCCGGATTCGGCCGGGCTTTCCCGGACGCGTCGCATCGCTCAAGGTCGTGCCCGGTCAGTGGGTCAGCGCCGGCGACGAGCTGCTCACCGTCGTGGATTTGGACCCGATCAAGGTCGAAGTCCAGGTCCTGGAGGGCGAGGTGGCCTTTCTCACGCCCGGTCGCGAGGCGCGCGTCTCGTTCTCGGCGTTCCCGGACACGACGTTCACGGGGACGATCGAGACGATCAACCCGATCGTGGACCAGACTACGCGAACGGCGAAGGTCACGGTCATGGTGCCGAACCCGGACGGGCGGATCCTGCCGGGGATGTACGCCCGTGTTTCACTCGAGGCGCGCCGCTTCGCGGACCGCATCCTGGTGCCGCGCGAGGCGATCCTCGAGCGCGACCGCCGCACGATGCTCTTCGTCTACCAGGACGGTCGGGCCAAGTGGCGCTACGTGACGACGGGGCTCGAGAACGAGGCGCTGGTCGAGATCGTCGAGCATGCCGAGACGGAGATGGTCGAGCCGGGCGAGGTGGTGCTGACGAACGGGCACTACACGCTGATCCACGATGCGCGCGTTCGTATCGTGGACGATGTCCGCGGGGCGGGAGGGCGGCCCGATTGAGCGGGCGAAGGGAGGACGCATGAGGATACGGATCCTGCTCGCCGCCGTGCTGCTCACCGCGATGCCGGCCGAGGCGCAGGAAGTGCCCGAGCGGCTCACGCTCGAGGACGCGGTACGGATCGCGAAGGCGAACAACCCGAATTATCTCCAGACGCTGAACGACGTGGACGTCGCGGCCGCGAGGGAGCGTCAGGGGTGGGGCGCGTTCCTGCCGGATCTGTCGACGAGCCTCAACTTCAGCGGCACGCATAACCGGGCGCTCACCGGAACCGGCAATTTCGGCGAGGTCCTGGTCAATCCGGAGTTCGTCGAGTCGACGACGAGCAGCGCTTCGCAGGGGGTCGGCCTGAGCATGACCCTCTTCGACGGCGGCGCGAATTTGCACACGCTGCGGGCCGCACGGGCGAGCACGCGGGCCGTGGACGCACGGGTCGCGGCTGCGGAGCTCCAGCTCAGGCTCGAGGTCGGCGCGGCGTACTACGGCTTGTTGCAGGCCATGCACGCACTCGGTGTCGAGGCGGAGTTGCTGGAGTCGGCCCACGAGCAGCTTCGCATGATGGAGCGACGCTTCGAGATCGGCTCCGCACGGCGCGAAGAGGTGCTCGGTGCCGAGGCTACGGTCGCGGCGCAGGAGCGACAGATGCTTCAGGCGCAAGGTGAGGTCGACAAGGCGCGCCTCCGACTGCTTCAACAGCTCGGCGTACCGCTCACGGCGAGCATCGACGCGGTCGACGAGATCCCACCCGTCTTCGACCCGGCGCGGCTGGATGCGGCGACGTTGATCGCGGATGCGCTCGAGGCGAGTCCGCGGCTCGTCGAACGAGAGTCGAGCGTTCGGGCGGCGGAGTTGGAGGCAAAGGCCGCGCGTGGGAGTCGGTGGCCGAAGATCACGGCGTCGGCATCTTACGGCCGCAGCATCAGCCAGGAAA